>JAIUMY010000013.1 GCA_022565335.1 Opitutales bacterium | reverse complement strand
TTCCGTGGATTTGCATCCACGGCTATCCTCATGCTGTCCCTCTGGGACTTGCCAAATGCGTGCGCCTTCAACCTAAAAAATTTCCCATTGGTGTCACTTTTACCTCACTGGAATCAAGAGTTCTGAGGCTATCCCCCTGCCTACAGGAACTTTCTCAGCCAATTCGGAACTGCGGCTAGGGCCCGCAGCTACTTTATTTCCTCCTAAACAGTAGCGCTGGCTTCAAACTCCGATCCCAAAGACACCCCTCAGGGACGTTCGGCGGCGAGGCTTACGCTTTCCGCCCCGGCCAAGCCAGCGGCATCGATAACCCGTACGGTTAGGCCTGAAGGAGCGTTTTCATCAACCAACAAAATGACCGGACGGGGAGTCTCGGACGTTAACCGACGGACCAGAGGGCGAACCCCGGAAAGCCCCACTTCCTGACCATCAAACACCACTTGTCCGGGGGCTGTAATGGCAATTTGAATACTCTCCCTCTCCTGGGGCGTCGCACTGGCCGCTTCGGGCTTTTGCACCTCTACACCGGTTTCCTCCACGAAAACGGTGGTGACGAGGAAGAAAATCAACAGGATAAACACCATGTCGATCAAGGGAGAAAGATTGATCTCCGATTTTTCCTCCGTGGCATCTCCTAGTCGGCCAAAACGTTTCATCCGACAACCTCCTCTTCCCCAAAATCACCGAACGCTTTTTTGATTTCTCCGACCTCCTGCAAACTCAAGTTGGCTTCCATCCGGTTCCGCTGCCGCCGGATGGCCACCGCCGCGAAAGTTCCGGGAATCGCCAGCAAGAGTCCCAATTGGGTCGACAACAGGGCCGTGCCAATACCCTCGGCCATGCGATCCAGCAAACCACTCCCTCCCGTAGCCATTACACTGAACGTATCCGACATTCCAAAAATCGTGCCGAGAAGCCCGAGCAAAGGCGCGGCAGAGGTGAGAACCACCACATATTGCAAACGCCGGTCAATGGGCTGAAAAATCCTTTGGTGCCGCAAGTGGAAATCCTCCCTCACCCATTTGACCCGATCACGGCAACGCAGAGGACACAGGTTGAACGACTCCGAAGCGGAAGAGGCCTCCGGTTCCTTGCGGATGCGCGCCAAAGGATGACGACGAACCTCAATCCATAAACTAAAAGCATAGTGGTAGAGAAAGATCCCCAACGCCGCCAAAGGCACCATAACGAGCCAGGCGTTCCCGCTCCAAAGTCGGTTTACTTCGTTAAAAAAGTCTCCCATTACTTACCCGTTACATCCTTTCCATGCGAAAAAAACTCCTCCTCTTCCAGCCCATTGAGCAGGCGAATGGAGACTTCTTCCATATTGGCCTGCACCGCTTTCACCCTTCGTTGCAAAAAGGCGTGAGCCAGGAGGGCAGGAACCGCTACAATCAAGCCGAATTGGGTCGTCACCAAAGCCTCCGAGATTCCTCCGGACAGAACCCCGGGGTCACCGGTTCCGAATATGGCAATCATATCAAAGGTCTGGATCATCCCCGTAACCGTCCCCAAAAGCCCCAGGAGCGGAGCCGTGGCCGCAGTCAAGGCAAGGAAAGGAAGCCCCCGCTCCAAAAATGGCCGGGCGCGAAGAACTTTCTCATAGAGAATCTCTTCCATCAACGCCCGGTCCCCATGTCGTCCCTCGCTAATCGCCAGAAGCAAACCAGCCATCGGCCAACCGAAAGGTTCAGCCACTTTACGGGCTTCGGGCGCTTTACCTTGTGCCCATAGGCCGGCAATTTCCCCGACCGTCGTTTCCTGTGGAAGCTTGATGCGCCGCAACGCAAAGGCTTTGTAGAAAAACAAAATAAGGGCGATAAAACCCAGCCCCAAAATCGGCACCATCACCGGTCCCCCCTCTTGAATCCGCATCAACAAAGTCTTTTGCGCAACCAGCCGATCCGCTTCCCCTCCGGTGGGGTCAAGCGGGAGAAGTCCTCCTTCACCACGCCACCATGTCGCGAGAAGGTCATCGCCCAAAGCGGAAGACAACTGTGGCCAGAGCGAATCCTGTTCACTGACCCCCTTACCCATACGTCCCTCCGATCCTTGAAAAATCATCGTCGGACCCAAAACCTTCCATTTTCCTTCCAGACGTTCCCCGCCCTCGCCGATCGCCGAGCCGTCAATTTCCCGCCCTCCGGAAGCTTTCTCCGCCAACCGTTCCCGGGACCAGGTTAAAAACTCCCGCCAACGTTCACTCTCGGAAGAGAGACTGGCGCCACTTTCTTCATCGGGAGTCCCCGTGAGACCGGCGGCCCATTCGGCCAACGGGAGGGAATTTGCCTGTTCCTCCCGATACGATTCAACGAACCCGCGAATTTCCTCCCATTGCCGGGCGCTCTCCGCACCGGCCTCTTCCACCGCGCGTTTCTCCCGTTCCAAAGCATCCGTTTCGTTGCGCAAATCGACAACTGCCTCCCGCTTTGCCACAATCGTCTCTTCCAAAGCCTCCAACTCACGCAGCATCCGGAGTTTCTCCTCCGTTTGCGCCTCCCGCCAGGTCTCCAATTCACCCCGGCCAGCCTCCAGCCTTTCCCTGGCCTTTTCCCGCAATTCAGCCCCTTGTTGGGCCCAACCACTACTGGCCAGACAAAGAAAAACGGTCAACCAAACAACCGAACGGATAGCCCTTCCCCGACTACTCATGGTCAACCCCTTCCTTGCCCACGCTCACCAGAATCCAGCGAGCCGCTTCCCGTCCGGCATGAATGGCAAAAAGCCGCGCAATTTCATCCCGCTCCTCCGGAAGAGGTTGCCAGACCCACGAGCCCTCGGCATCACGATAGCCCCGCCCCACGAGATCGCCTTCGGGCGAACGAAACCAAGCATGGGCCAGCCCCATCCACAAAACCTCCAATTCCCGCTCCGCTGACTCCCCGGGCAATTGGATCAGGTTCCGCTCCCGCTGCCAACTGCCATCCCGACGATCGAGGTCTTGCAGCAACGCCAAATAAGCGCGCATCGTAGGAAGCAACGCCTCCTCGCCGACGCCCTCCGCCGAACGTCGTAATCTCTCCACAGGACGTTCCCAACCGGGACTTTTTCGCAGCGGCAAGTTCTGGATCAATTCCGCTAACAAAGGCCCCTCTTCAGCAAAATACTCCTGCAAGTTCTCCCGCTCCCGCAAGATCTCCCGATGATCCATGCGCGATTCCTCCAGGGCCGCCCGGACTTCCGCCAGTTGCGCCTCCAACGCTTCCGAATCCTCCGCCAAAGACTCTTTCTCCCTTTCCAAAAGAGCCATCCGACGCTCCATCCAATCCTTCTCCTCCGACCACTCCCTCTTTTCGGTCGCCAACAACTCACGCGCGACCATTTCCTCCCGCAACAAGTCCTCAGCCGCAAAGATATCCTCCCCACCCTTAAGCGAAAAGCTTCCCGCCAAAAGCCCCCCCAGGGCCAACAATCTAAAAAACCGAAAAATCATCATCTCACTGAAACTTATTCTCAATAAGGAAATCAAGCCTCTTTTTCCGAAAGTCCCTCTTCCGTCAATAGTCTAGGGACGGGATCTTGAAAAGCCGGGTTAAGCAATAATGACCCCGTCAGACCGTTTTGATTTTTGAGCAATAACCTACGATTCGGAGGCAAAGCCGTCTTTGGCCTGCGGAAGCCGTGCTGCCGCTTTCTTCCAAGCCAGCCTTGCTGACGAAACGTATGAGTCGTAAACGCCGCAGCGGGCTGAAACTGAAAAAGGCAACAGCGTCCTTAAAGCAAAAACTACACCATCTTGCCCAAAAAAACGATTGTCGGAAGCAAGCAAACGATGAGGGGATACAACCATAGCTTCTGATTCCAAGTGATCGGTTGATCACGAACTTTACGAAACTGGAAAACGACCCTTTTCACCCCTTCAGCATAAAGCCAAAGAGCGAGACAAAAAAACAGGGTCCAAAGAAGGCTGTTGACCGCCAGGATACCAAAGGCAGGCAGTGCAGTTGGCAAATAAGGAAGGAAGTCGGCAAAATTGCTATAAAGGAAAGCTAAACTCTGCCATCCGGGACGCAGATAAGGAATCAATACCTGTTGCACAACAACCAATCCCGGCAAAAGAAAGACAGCCCATCCCATCAGCCCCAGGGCTTCTTGAAAAAGTCCCTTCTCAGGGGGTTCTTCACCAGCGACCTTGCGTTTATTCGCTTTTTCTTCAGACACCATAACCCGAACACCGCCAAAACCCATCGGCCCGAAAAGATAAGCACCTGAGTTATCCAGACACTCAGCAAAGTATCCTTCGTTGCGCATATACCCAACGTAAATCGCGGCCTCTTCAGCCGTCTGGAACCAAACCACCATTCAATACATACCGCGCAATTGAAAAGTTTTGGTCAATCTCAATATTCGCGTTCTCCTTGAGATCTTTTCTCCCCTCTCATTCCTCCAGGGTCAGCAGCAGCCGGAAAAAGCGGCGGGGGGCGTCGTCAACGGGGGCGTTGGGGCGGAACTGCCATTCATCCAGTTCCCCGTCCGAACCGAGGAGGGTTTCGGTGTATTCGGAACTATCGAGCGTCTCCCAATCCTCCAGATCCCCGGAAACCGCGATACCCCAGGTGACATCCTCGACCGAAGGATCCACCCAGAGGTTCAAGGTGAAATAACGTTCCCCTTCTTCCTCGATAACCGCCGAGCCATACCGACGATCCCCACGCTCCATAGGATCCTGACCCCAGAGATACTTTAACAAATTGGCAATCCCATCACCGTTCGCATCAGCCTTCGGTCCCGCCAGAAGATCATCATCCGCCTCACTGCCAAAGCGATCAGCCCGCCAGGCGGCGAATCCGGTCAGCTCATCCGTTTCCGCGAGGGGGTTGGGAAAACGATACACCATCCGGCGGGTTCCCGTTCCGGTATCCAGCATCGTCTCGTCGGTCGAAAGAAAAGCAATATGCTGCCCGTCCCCGCTGATCTGCGCCTCGAAGCCGTTGGCCTCCGGCTCAATTGGAATGACTGATGCCGTCTCTCCGGTCTGGCGGTCATGGACGTAAAGTTTGTACGTCGGATAAGACACCGTTTCTCCAAAAAAGACCATCTCCGGCATGGACACCCCTTCAACGAGACCCAGCGCATTGGAGTGAAAGCTGACAAACCGTCCGTCTTCCGACAGCGTGGGTTGCAGCGAATGTCCGGCATCGCCCAAGTTGGGATCATCACTCCACTCCCAGGAAATCGCCTCATTTCCTTCACTAGTCACACTCACCCGTTCGGTGGTTTCAGTGGAAACGGTATGGACAAAGACATCCGCCGTTCCATTGGTGTCATCCGGCACCAGATTGGACGCCAAACTCTCAAAGGCAATCGTATCCCCGTCAGCGGAAATCGCCACCGAATAGGAACGCCCGTTCGCCTCCGCGCCGCCCATGCCCCCATTCACCTTGACCGTCTCTCCGGTTACCCGGTCGTAGCGGAACACATCGGCAAGCCCGTTGCTGTTGGTCTCGCCCGGCACCAAATCCGTCTTATCCGAAATAAAGGCAACATAGCGTCCGTCCGGGGTGATCACCGGCTGACGCGACTGCCCGCCTTCACCGCTGGTAATCCGGGTCAGATTTCCCGTGGCCCGTTCCCATAAATAAATGTCCCGCACACTGGTCGTGCTTTCCGCCACCAGATTGGTGGCCCGGGAATGAAAAACCACCCAGTCGGCATTTTCACTGACCCCGATGCCGGGGACCCGAACCTCCTGAAAACCACCGGTAAAGGTCACCGATTCATCCAACAAGGTGGTACTCCAATTCCCCGGTTCACCCTGGCTGTTCTGAGAGACCAAAACAATTTCTCCGCTCGTCAGATTTTCCAAGAACAAATGCAGCCGGGAGTCATCAATCGTCGGCGACACCAGATTCTTGGCCTGGGAATGAAACGCCACCCACTCCCCTTCCGGACTGAGCACGGGTCGGTCGCTGGCTCCGTCTCCCGGGGTGGTCGCATCCTGCCTGGCCAGGAGGCTCAAGCTGGCCGCACTCACATCACGAAGGAAAACTTTGTTCCGGTTCGAATCATCCAGGGGGGAAAGGTTTTCCGCCAGCGATCCAAAGGCCACCTTTCCGCCATCCCGGGAAATCGAAACCGGTCTTGATTCGCGATCCGCACTCACCCCGTCGCGACTACTAATCACCAGCGGGCTCAAGGCTTCCGGAATCCCTTCCACCGTCACCAGCACGGTATCCGGCGCCACCAGCCGCACCGCCCCGCTTTCCGCACTCAGCGTCACCGTAAAATCCGTGGTCACCGACGAATCCACCGGTTCGAGCAGGGGAACGGAAATCGTTTTGACCGTTTCCCCCGGACCAAAGCTGAGAATTCCTGAAGCCGCCGCATAATCCTCCCCGGCCACCGCCGTTCCGTCGCTGGTGGCGAAGGAGACACTGACGGTCTCGGCCAAATTAACGAACCGTCGCACCGCAATCTCCACGGTTTGCCCTCCGGAGGCCGAACGCGAAACCGTTAAGGCCGCCGCATCAAAACTCACAAACGCGTCCTCCCCCAACGTCTCCGCAGGGGTGCCATACACATGCCAGCCCTCCTCCGCATCATCGACCAAGCCGGTTTTGTTGCTGAAAAAAACGACCGCATCGCCGGTCCGGTCCATCGCCAGCCATTGCACCGCGCCCGGCGTCAATTGACCATTCACCTGCAGGGTAAGCGGAACCACCGAATGCGTCTCCAGATTTTTCAAAAACACATTGGGCGTATTCCCCTCCGCACCGGGGTAAAAGTTCCGCGCACTCGAGATGAAGGCCACCCGCTCGCCGTCCTCACTGGCCGCGACAATCCCATCCCCACTGGACATGGCCCCGTCCGCGGCCATTCCGTCCGGTCCGGTATCCGCCAGGAGGGTGGAACCCGTGTCACGATCATACCGATACAGGCTGGGGGCTCCGTTACTCTCCTCTCCGGCAAACCCGAATTTGAGCGAACGGAAAAATACCTTACTCCCGTCCCCGCTGAGCACCACCGAAGAGACGGCACCGGAATCCAAATTGACACTGCCATCCGGCATCCGCGAGGCGAGTTCGGTGGTCTTATCACTGCGCTCCCGCACATATACCTGCCAAACCAACCCCGTAAACTCCTCCGTCAAAGGGCCGTTGAAACGAAAGGCCACCACCTCCCCGTCGCGGGAAATCGAACCCACCCCGGCAATTCCCCGCGGGTGAAACCAATTGTTGCCCGTCGAGACAATCTCCGTTGTTCCGGCCTCCAGATCACGAACATACAGTTTATCATCCCACCATTCATTGGGGTGATTCACCTCCAGGTTTTGGGCTCTCGAAATAAACGCAACCGCCGACCCGTCTTTGCTAATCCGGGCCTTTTCGCTATCGATATAAATTGGCTCATCCAAATTGATAAATTGAATTTGCGCCAGCTCTCCAAAGGTATTCACATTGACCGCCTCACGGGTTCCCCGTAACCGGTCCAACAGGACAATATCCCGAATCGGCCCGTTTAAATCCTCCTCCAGAATATTCGTGGCCACGGTCTCGAAGACAACATAGCGGCCATCCCCGCTGATCGACGGGCCCTCGCTGTCGCCATTCCCCGGCAGGCCCTCCGGACTCTGACTGAGGAGCGTGGTTTCCTCCGTCACCGCATCGTAAAGATACACCTGCGCATACGCATCGGCCCCCACCGATGCGGTCGGTTCCGCAGTGGTCGCAAAGACCACGAAACGTCCGTTGTCACTCATATCAATCCCCTCCAAATCGGCGCTGAAGAGAGAAACCTCTCCGGGCGAAAGGGGCAGTTCGGTCAGCCGCCGCAGGGGTTCATAGAGTAAGCCGGCCACCGGCAGAATTTCCACCGTGGCGGTAACCTGATCCCCCGAGACCGCTGATGCCCCACGGGAGGGATCGCTGAGGGAAACCGTCAGATCCCCTTCCCCAACACCCGGCAAGAGCGGCAAGGCTACCCAGCGCAGCATCTCTCCTTCGTCGAATTCCACCGTCAACGGGTCCCCTACAAAATCCTCCCCAGTCTTCGCGGTGCCATCGATAAAGGTCAGTGTCACGGTTTCCGTCTGATCGGTATTCCCCAGGCGGCGCACCGGCAACCAGATCTGTTCGTCCACGGTGTAGCCCGCATAGGTGCTTTCCGCGAAATAAAACAGCGTATCCTTGCCGGGGAGGTCGACAAAGGGATCAGCCCCGTCTGTAATCGTCACCCGGATACGATCCAACTCCGGCAGCAAATACGACCCGCCGGAGGGATTGCGGAGGCGCACAAAGAAATCCCGCTCACCCCGCAGCGCCACATTCTCCTCAATCACAATGCTGAACACCTTTTCCCCGGTTTCATTTTCCGCCCAGATGAGCGTTCCGCTCCCGGATACATAATCCTCTCCGGGAACCGCCCCCGGATTCCCCGAAGTGGTAAACCACTCTACCGAACTCTCCGGCGGCGTCGCCAGGCCGCTGGTACGCTCAACCGGAATTTCCAGCGGGCCGCCCGTATCAGCCACCGTTACCTCCGTATCCGCAAAGGCAATCGCATTGGACCCGAAAGACCAGTCGATAAAGAAATTGTTCTCCACGCCGCCCGGGGTATCCACGGCGATATAATAGGTCTCGCCCGCTTCCAAAAAGCCAAAGGCCCGCTGCCGCTGACTTTGGGTTGACCGAACCCCATCCAATTCCACCAGGTCCACCAGCGTATCTCCCTCATAAATACTGATTCCCAGATCCACCGGACTTCCGTTACCGTTGCGCACCGACAAGCGTCCGTCCATCGTTGGAGTGTATTGATACCACAACGACGCCCCGCCAAAGAGCCCTCCGTGCCGTCCCTCTCCCAACGCCTTGTTGGCTCCGAAATTGTTGGTTTGAAACACCGACCCCGTCCCGGTCCACACCGCCGCGTTTTCAAAGCGATCGTTTTCCGGGGTGCTTTCCACCGTCAGCCGAAAGGAACCCTCCTCCCCGTCCGCCGTATCCACGGCGATAAAGTATTGCTGACCATTCACCCCGGCAAAGGTCAAGGCCGCATCGGCATCCCCCGTAGGATCGCTGGTCGCGGAGGCCACTTCGGTCAAATCGCCCAATCCCGTACCCGTATACACCGCGACTACCGGCGCAAAATCGGCAAAGCGGATCATGACATCGATATCGCGGTCAAAAGAACTCTGCCAGGTAAACCAGACCGACTGATCCGCCGTAACGCCACCGTGGGAGGGCTCGCCCGGTTCAGCCGTGGCCAGGGTAATATTGCCCAAAGTGGTGATCGAACGGCTCCCCAGATCCCGCGCATTGGCAAAATCATCATTCATCGGTCCTGCCGGGTCACCGGTCAGCGAGGCCCCGAGATCGGCCCCACCGGTGATCACCTGGCTGCCCATAATGGAAGGGTCCGCTTCGGCTAGAAGGCGGTTGATGATTTGGATCGATCCCTCGGCCGGAAACTGCGCCCGCATCAACCCCACAATCCCCGCCACCTGGGGGGTCGCCATGGAGGTGCCGCTGAGGTTTTCATAGACATTTTTCTTCGATAAATCATTCGGATCCACCGAAGTCGAATAAATCCCATCCCCCGGTGCGGCGATATGCACCGAAGAGGCACTGAAATTGGAGAAATTCGACCGTTGCCCATTCCGGTCATAGCTGGCCACCGCCACCACGTTGGGCAAGGGGTAACCCGCCGGATAGATTGCGGATTCCGCTCCGTTATTCCCCGCTGCCGCGAGAAAGACCACATCCGCCTGATTGGCCCGCTCCACCGCATCAAACAAAGTCTGGGAAAAACTGCCGCCACCCCAACTGTTGTTCAAAACCGTCGCTCCGTTATCGATCCCGAAGTCAATCGCATCCACCGCATCGGAAATCGTTCCCCCGCTGCCAGCCCCGACAAATTTCAAGGCCATCATCTGCGTCTCCCAGGCGACCCCAACCACCCCCTGGTCATTATCTCCCACCGCACCAATCGTCCCCGCGACGTGCGTGCCGTGCCGGTTCTCGTCGAAAGGTGCCTGCACCCCGCCACTGATGGCATCGTACCCGTAGGTTTGACTGACCGGGGCCTCACTGTCGGGATTCACCCACATATTGGCCGCCAAATCCTCATGATCAAACTGCACCCCGGAATCCACCCCCCCGATCCCCACATTGCCGGTATCGGTACGAATGCCCCAACCCTCCACGGCATTGATATCCTTCCCGGCCGTCCCGCCGCTCTGCCCGGTATTCTTCAACCCCCAGAGCAGCCCATCGAGATAAGCCGGGTCATCGGGTTCCACTGGATCATCCTGTAAAAAGACAATCGGATCCGCCTCGGCGTAGGCCAGGGCATCCTGCCAACCGCCCAGCATCGCGAGGGCATCGGGCAAATCCTCCACATCATCCGCAGGAATGGTCAGGCGATACACCCCTTCGGCCCGCATTTTCCGCTGCAAGGGAAACCCCGCTGCCTCCGCCCGGGCCAGCAAAGCCTCATGGGAAAGTCCCGGATCGCGCCGCACCAGCACATGATCCGCCACAACTCCCTCTTGGTGGAGAATTTCCACCCGCTGATTCTCCTCATCCAGATAAATCGTCTCTTCCACCCGCACCAGCGGGTAATGAAAATCCGTCCGCAGCAAACGGGTCCGCCGGTAATGCCCCGTCGTATCCAAGGGCTCCGAAACCAAATCGAGCACTTCACCCTCAAAAATATCCCGGCCTCCGTTCTCCGGCAAAGCCGCCCCACCCCAATATTCGACTGGAGCGGTATGGGCAGAAACTTCTTTTCCGCCACTCTCGTAGGATGGAATGGTCTCTGAGTGGGCCGCCACCGATTTCTCCTCTTCCGACGATACGAAGGGTGTGACTTTTGATTTCTCAGACTGCACCGTCTCGCTAACCAATTCCCTTTCCCCGGAAAAGCCATCTCCCTCCGGGGACGGACTCCACCACACCAGAGCCACGAAGAGGATCAATAGCAAACAAAGAATAGCGAACAACGTGTTTCGAGACGACATGCAGAAAATGGGGTAAAGGGAGTTCAGATTTTCACCTTCTTTAGTATGACTTTGAATAACCAAAGGCAAAGGAAAAAGCCCAGGACCTTTGCCTTAACCGCAAACACAACCGCCCCGCGCAAGAGCTGTTTCAACTCTTACTGTCAACAATTTATTTTAAGGGACAGGCTCTTGACTATTACTCCTCTTGGGGATTTTACTCATTCTCTATCAGTGACTTAACAACATCCGAGGAAGGCACGACCAAAAGATTCAACTGCGTAAAACCACGGAAGCGTCAATAACTTTTTTAAGGGACAGGCCCTTGACTTTTAACCGTTGGATTATGGAAAAATTTTCCTTCAACGATAAAAGACCTTGTCCAGGAAGAGCCCGTGGGCGCGGGCGGAGGGAATTTGGGAGGTGCGTTGGCGGGAGATTTGGATACGTTTGATGTCTTTCGGAGTTAGATCGCCCCGGCCGACTTTGATGAGGCCTCCCACCAGACTTCGCACCATTTTGTAGAGAAACCCATCGGCCTCGGCGATGATGCGGACTTCCCGTCCTTTGCGCAGCACATCCAGGCGCATCAAATTACGCACCGTACTCGGCTGCGGATGACCCGGTTCGGCCGAAAAGGCCCGAAAATCCTTGCGCCCCACCAGATGATTGGCGGCCTTCTGCATGGCCCCGGTATCCAGACGGACCGGCACCCCAAACATAAAGGGTCGCTGAAAAGGGTCGGTATGCCCCTCCCAAAGGTAATAGATGTATCGCTTCCTCTTGGCGGAAAACCGGGCATGGAAGTTCATCGACACCTTTTTCGCGGAGGTGACCTGAACCTCTCCCGGCAGACGGGAGCGCAAGGCGGCCAGCAAGCGTTCCCCGGGATGTTTCCAGTTGCTGTCGAAATGAAACACAAACCCGCGTGCATGCACCCCGGTATCGGTGCGGGAACTCCCGTGCAGAACCACCGGGTGGCGGACAATCCCTTCCAGCACCTCCTGAATGGTCGTTTGCACACTGCGATGGTTCTTCTGCGTCTGCCAGCCGAAGAAATGCCCTCCATGGTAGGCACATTGGCATTTCCAACGGGAAAAGACGGGGTTTTGTTTGGCGGAACTCATTTACGCAAAGTACTTGTAAGAAAACGAGCGGTCACGCTTCACCACAGCTCTTCCCCACCCTCTTCGTGAGGAAATTGGCCAAAGCCCTTTTCATCCAAATAGTCCTGTAGAATCAAGGTCGCCGCCGCACTATCCAACTGGCCGGTTTTGCGAAAGGCCGGGTCGTCCCGAAACTTTTTGCCCATCCGGGCTTTGGCTTCGGAAGAGCTCAATCGCTCGTCCACATAATCCACCGGCATCCCGAAGCGCCGGGCCAATTCCTCGCCAAAGGCTTCCGCTTCGCGAGCCTTGGCCCCTTTGGCTCCATTCATGTGATACGGCATACCGACCACCAGGCGGGTAATTCGACGGGATTTGATAATATGCTCCAGATGGCGGAACCGGTCCTCGGGAGAATCCTGATTTGCCGGTTGCTCAGGGAAAGCCAGACCCAACTCATCGCCAAAGCTCAGTCCGATACGCCTTTCACCGTAGTCGATCCCCAGATACTTATCCATATACCATAAACCAGTCACCAATCGAGGCACGAAACCATCGGGTGGGGACGACGCAGCTTAGAGAAGTTTTTTGAGTTCCTCGGATTTCCCGAGCGATTGCACCAGCTTTTTAATTTCCTGGGCCTTGCTTTTCGGGCAGATCAGCGTCGCATCCGCGGTATGCACCACGATGAGATCCTCCACCCCGATCGCTGTCACCGCATGGTCGCCTTCGGAGAAAATGAGATTGTTGCGACCTTCCTGCACGAACCCCGTGCCTTTGATCACGTTGCCCGCCTCATCGGCCGGATAATGGGAACTGACGGCGGGCCAGGCCCCGACATCATCCCAGTCAAAGCCAGCCTCAATGGTAACCACTTCCGGGGATTTCTCCATGATCGCATAATCGATGGAAATTTTGTCCAGATCCGGATACAGCTCGTCGAGGAGCTCATCGATATCCTGTTTCTCGGACAAGGCCCGGGACAGTTTCAACAAGCCATGATGAAGTCCCGGCGTATAATCGGCAAAAGCCTTCTCAATGACCTCAACCCG
Source organism: Opitutales bacterium (assembly GCA_022565335.1). GTDB lineage: Bacteria > Verrucomicrobiota > Verrucomicrobiia > Opitutales > T3Sed10-336 > JAIUMY01. The sequence goes on along the minus strand of JAIUMY010000013.1, from coordinate 35,137 downwards.
CCAAACGAACATCCCCGCATTCCAGTAATAATCCTTGGACGCCAGATAATCCTCCGCGGTTTGCTGATCGGGTTTCTCCACGAAGCGCCGCACATCGTAAATCGACTCGCCTTTCACTTTTTCCAATTCCTCCCCTTTTTGAATATAGCCGAATCCCGTGGCCGGATGCGTGGGGGGGATACCGATGGTAATCAGTTTCTCATTCTCTTGCGCGAAAACAAAAGCCTTATCCAGAGTTTGGTGAAAGGCTTTTGCATCATTGATGACATGGTCCGCCGGCAACATGGCAAAGGAGGCCTCCGGGTCGCGGTCTTTGACCAAAACCATGGCCAGACCGATCGCTGCGGCGGTATCGCGCCCAACGGGCTCAGCAATGATATTCCCGGCGGGCAGGGAAGGGCAAATCTCCCGCACCGCCGCCACCTGTTCGCGATTGGTAATAATCAGTACGTTCTTCGCAGGCACAAAACCTTTCAAACGCTCCACCGTCTGCGTGAGCATCGGTTTGTCCCCGACGATAGGTAACAGATGCTTGGGCTTTTGTTGGCGACTTTGCGGCCAAAACCTTTCTCCCCGGCCTCCGGCCATGATTACGACAAATCGACTACTCATATCTTACTCCTTGCTGATTATGGTTTAGAAAACTCTTACCTGCCTATTCCACGACAATCTTGCTCTGGGGAAAAGAAAAATTTCACTTGCTCCAGCAATCAGAATCGTTTTGTTACAGATAAGGTGAACATATTATCACATAAAATCCCGTTTGCCATTGCTCATTTCGATGCTGATGCTTTTTTCACCTCAGTTGAGCAAGCCGCCGACCGGCGGCTTCGCAATCGCCCGATCGCGGTCGGCGGAGGGCGACGGGGCATCATTGCCTGTGCGTCCTACGAGGCCCGGGCCAAAGGTATCTATACCCCTATGCCAACCAGCCAGGCGCGACAACGGTGTCCCGAGCTGATCATTCTCCCCGGGCGCTTTGAACTGTATGAGGAATTTTCCCAGAACGTGTTCAGCTTATGCCGGGACATCACCCCGACGGTTGAACAAACCTCCATTGATGAAGGGTATCTGGATTTAACGTCATCCCTGAACTCAGACCCCTCCCGCGCCATCAAACGCCTGCGGAAACTGGATGAAGACATTCTGGGTTGGCTGAAAATTACTGTTTCCCAAGGGCTCGGGGCCAATAAGCTGATTTCGCAGATTGCGAGCAAACTCCATAAGCCCCACGGCTTTATGGCCGTTCCGGCAGGCCGGGAGAGGGTTTTCCTGGCAACCCTCCCGCTCCAAAACCTTCCCGGCGTGGGGCCCAAAACCCTGCAGCGCCTCACGGACTGCGGATTCGCCCGCATCGGTGATCTATTGACCTGTTCCCGGGAAGAACTCCAACCAATCCTGGGCAAACGTACCGAGCCGATTCGGCAAATGGCCCGGGGAGAGGATGATCGCCGCATTCTGCCCGAGGCTCCCCCGGCACAGTCGATGTCCCAACAAAAAACCTTTGCCACCGACCAGGAGGAAGAGGCCGTGGTATGTCGGGAAGCCAAAATCCTCCTCGCTGATTTACTAACCCGCCTGCGGGAACAAGACAAACAAGCCCGCACGATCACTCTACGGCTTCGTTATTGCGACTGGGAAACCAGTGAACGCCACGAAAGCCTCGACGAACCCAGCGACCTTGAGAGCGATTTTCTCCCCCTTCTTCCCTCTTTGCTCAGGCGCTGCTGGCAACGTCGTGTCCGCATCCGGTTACTGGCGGTAAAACTCGACAATTTGTACCCCTCCCTCGAACAGACCAAACTCTGGCCCGACCAAACCTCGCGGCGGCGCAAACTGGCCCGCGCCATGGATCAAATCAACCACCAATTCGGTCCCCACACCCTCCGCCACGGCTTTCGTTTCCCCTAAACCATCGCGAACCTGAAGAGTGAATTTTTTAAGGGACAGGACCTATGAATTGACATTTCCGACATTTGCAAGGCACTGTCTATCAGCGCTTTTTCAGCCATTCATCGCTGGTCAAATGGAGCTGGATCTCGTCTTCTGCCTCAGGGGGCCAGTCGGGAAAAGACTGCTGCTCGGCATCTTCCCCCAGGAGGCTGGCCAATTGGTGGGCAAAGTCCTCGTGAAGGGCTTCGTCGGTTTTTTGCAGGCCGGCTTTTTGCAAGGATCCTTCCCAGAGGAGGCCTTTTCGCCCGCGTTTCATGGCGGCTCCCGCCAGCTTGCGACCGTCGGCCCGCCAAACCAAATCCCCCGGCTCGGGGCCGGCAAAGCATTGTGAGCGAAGTTTGGGACGATCCTCTGATGGGTCGTCTATGGGCGCCTCCGGCTCCCATAGGGCGACCTCCTCTTGCTGATCGCCCAGGGCTTTGCGCAGGACTTCGTGCAGGGCCCGATAAATCGTCGGCGCGGGCTGTTCGACCAGAGGATGCCGCGCGGGCAATAAAAGAGCCCAGGTAAGATCCTGGCCGTGGGGCACGATTCCTCCACCGGTAATCCGGCGACAAAGATCCGCCGGCGCAGCGCCGGGCCATTGCGCCAAAGCTTCCTGCACTTGTTTCCATTTTTGGCTGACCCCAAAGGTCACGGCCTGGTCTGGCCAGATAAACCGGCGCAACCGAACCGGTCCCTGCCCCTTCTCGGCTTTGCTCATCCATTCGAAGAGCAGATAGTCCAAAGTCATTTGTCCGGCGGCATTGCTGGATCGTTCGGGCAGGAGGGCCAACATCGGCGACAATCAGATTGGGAAGCTACTCGCTTTTGTTAAAGTTGACATACCCTTCGGTCAAATCCGAGGCCAATAAGCGATAGGAAGAGTCGCCCTGGCCTAATACCACTCGCAGGGTGAACCGTGGTTCGGCGACGATTTTTCGCCATTGTTCACGATTCTCCCAACAAGGTTTCCCCTGAAGAAAGGCCGGGACGGTATCGTAGTAAATTTCCAGGGTGTCTTCCGCCACAGCGGCTGCGGAATAGCCCACGGCGTCGGCAACCCGTCCCCAATTGGGGTCGTTGCCATACCAGGAGCTTTTGACCAGCAATGAATTCCCAATGGCCCGGGCGGCTTTTTCTGCTTCGGCTTTGGAGTGGGCCTGTTCGACCAGAATTTCCACGACCTTGGTAATTTTCTCGCCATCGCCCACGATTTTTTCGGCTAAATCCTGACAGAGCATCCGCAAGGCTTGGGTAAAAAGGGAACGATCCCGGTCGGTTTCCAGAAAAACCCCGGAGTGGCCGTTGGCCATCAGGAGAACGGTATCATTGGTGCTCTGATCGCCGTCCACGGTGATAGCATTAAAGCTGTCTTGCACCGCTTCGCGTAGAGCCGTTTTCAAAAAAGCCGGATCCACCGCCGCATCGGTGGCCAGAAAAGCGAGCATGGTCGCCATATTGGGCTCGATCATCCCCGCCCCCTTCGCCATGCCGGCAAGAGTCAGGGTTTTTCCCTGGCAACGAAAGCGAATAGTCGCAACTTTGCGGCGGGTATCGGAAGTTAAAATCGCATCGGCCGCGCGCTCCCCTTCCGTGGAATCACTGGTAAGCCGGGAAGCCCCTTCGGCAATGCCCTTGGTCAAACGCTCCATCGGGAGTCGCTCGCCGATGCGTCCGGTGGAAGAGACCAGGACCAAGGATTCATGGGGCAAACCGAGCTCTTTGGTTACCACTCCCCGCATGCGCAGGGCGTCTTCCAGTCCGTCAGCACCGGTACAGGCATTGGCGTTCCCGCTGTTGATGACTACGGCCCGGAGGAAAGGGTGTTCGGCGAGGCTGTCCCGCCCCAATTGGATGGGGGCCGCCGGGAGAGCATGCTTGGTAAAAACGGCAGCGGCAGCGGCTTCGGGCTCGGTAACAAAAAGCGCGAGATCGAGCCGGTTGTCGCCCTTGTTACGGACATCACAGGAGACTCCGGCAACCCGGAATCCAGGACAATCAGCCAGCCCCGCCGAAGCGGGACAAATTTCCAAATCTTGTTCACTCATAATGACCTATCATCCAGCAAAGAAAACCCGAAGCAGCCCCGGGATCCTCAAGAGTCCTTTTTCGCCTGAAAGGATTGGTTGATTTTATCGGCCACATCGCGGTAACCGATGTCATTGGAGTAAATGATTTTGTATTCGGCGAGGGCTTTATCCATATCCCCCATTTGCTCATAACATCCAGCCAATTCGTAGATGATTTCCTTTTTATTCTCATCCATGCCGATGATTTCCGACTTGAGGGTTTCAAACTGTTCCTTGGCGAACTCGAATTGCTCCTTGATCTTGAAGCATTTACCCATCAGGAGAATAGAGCGGGTGCGCACTTTCGGATTCTTCTGGGAGCGCTGAAACTGTTTGATGGCCTCATCGTAATCACCTTTTTCGAAAAGGAGGCGTCCATAAACAAAACGGTGTTCCATGTCGTTTGGATAGCGTTCCACCAAGTGAGCGGCTTCGGAGAGGCGCATTTCCCGCAGGTCCTGAATGAGCTTCTCCAGCTCTTCCTTGGCGGAGGCATTCTCCGGATCGGATTCCAGCGCTTTTTTGCGACGTTCGATCTCGGTTTCCAGTTTACGAACCCGCAGGTCGGAGGCCATTTTCTCCAACGTAACGTCGGCACTTCCGGAGGGGGTGGCGCGTGCTTTCTCCAACCATTCGGCGGCCTCATCAAAGCGTTTCACCTTTTGCAGTTCTCGAATAATGCTCTGGTAATAGTTGAGATTGTCCGGGCTCTCTTCGATCCGTGCCTTAAGGTCAGTGATAAGAGATTCCGTATCTTCCTCGGAAACCACTTGGCGGGAAGATTTCTCGAGTTTCTGGGATTCTTCCTCGCTCTTCATCTTGTCGCGGTAGTCCCCTTCCTCCTCCCATTTGCCTTCGGTCATGGAGGTGGCCACCGAGGCTTCCTTGATAAGGGCTTGGGCATCACCGTTACTGGGGTCGATCTTCAAGACCTGATCACCGATGGCCAAAGCATCATGTGAACGACCAACCGCCACATAGGTTTTGCCGAGGGCCAACAAATGGGCTGGGGACTGAGGGTTTATATCGCGAATGGTTTCGAGGGCAAAGATGGCGGTATCGGTAAACCCGGCCGCCTCGGCCGCTTGGGCCAGAATCTTCAGGGCGGTAATGTTGTAGGGATTTTTATTCAGAACCTCTTCGGCGGAGGCAAGGGCTTTGAGAGGGTCTTTCTCCACCATTTTTTTGGCTTTCAGCGAGAACATCGCTCCGGCAAATCCGCCGCTCGCCTTGCGAACCATCTCGTTGGTGCCCTCGGTGAGCTTGCGCTGGGCGGCCCGCAAAAGTTTGCGCACGGGCAAACAGCCGGGTTCCTTGTTTAGGATCGCCTGACAAATCTGCACGGCGTAAGGAGGATTTCCACGCTCCAGGGCCAACCGGGCATTGTCAGCTTGTTTTTGCAGTTTGGGGTTGAGTTCCTTTAGAGTAATTTCCTGTTTGCTCATGAATATAAGAAGGAGGGGTGAAGAGGAAGAGTCATTTAGCGGCCGGAGATTTTAGAAAAACCGGAGAATCGTAGTCTTACTAAAAGACTTTAGACTAGAAAAGCCAAAACAAAGTTCAACCCTCTTCTGTTTATTTATCACCATTCGCATCTTCGGTCCGGGGAGCGCCGATCTCCTCCCGGGCAATCGTTTCCAAACGATCAAACCAATGCTGCACCAATTCTTTGGTCGGGGCCTCGACGAGAATCCGTAAGACCGCTTCGGTTCCGGAATAACGAAGCATGATTCTTCCGGTGCCTGCCAGTTCCCGTTCAGCCTCCTCACAGGCCTTGGAGAGGCGGGGAAGGGTTTCCAGCTTGGGTTTGCGGGCAACCGGAAGCTTGCCCGACCCTTGCGGGACTTTGCGGAAGCCCTTGGAGGCTGTCGACCAATCCCGACCAGCCTCTATCCAGACCCGCAAAGCGGAGAGCGCGGCCACCATGCCGTCACCCGTCCATTGGTAGGCACCGCAGATTAAATGTCCCGAAGACTCCCCTCCCCAACGTAAACCTTCGGCGTGCATCGCCTCGCTCACCCAGCGATCGCCAACGGGGACCCGTTTCACTTCAATCCCCTGAGCGGCCAGCGACTGGTCAAGGCCGACGTTACTCTGGACCGTAGCCACCACCTTATCCCGGGGCAAATCCCCTCTTTGCCGCGCATTGACTGCCAGGATGTAGAGCAACTGGTCCCCGTCGAGCAAATCACCGTCTCCATCCATCAGAACCACCCGGTCACCGTCTCCATCATGAGCAATCCCCAAATTACATTTCTGCGCAAGAACCATCGCCCGCAAAGCCTCCGGATGTTCACTGCCGACCTGGTCATTGATATTTTGGCCATCGGGCTGGGTTCCCAGGCAGACTACTTCCGCGCCCAAGCCCCGGAGCAATTGCGGGGCAATTTCCCAGGTGGCCCCATGTGCGGTATCCAGGGCGATTCTTAGGCCTTTCAGGGAAAGATCGGAAAAGTTGCCAAGAACCGTTTCCAAATAAGGTCGATATTCCCCTCCCCAATTCGCTCCTTCTTCAGCTTGGGGTTCCGGAAGCCTTTCGGGGGCGATCCTTTCCAGGCAGTTCTCCACCTCCTTTTCCTCGGCAATCGTCAGTTTGCGCCCCGGGGGGAGAAAAAATTTAATCCCGTTATCCGAGGCCGGATTGTGGGACGCAGTCAACATCGCCGCCGAACCCGCCTTAAGATTTCCCATCTGCCAGCAGAGAACCGGAGTCGGCACAACCCCCAGGGAACGGGCTTTCAGGTGCCCTTCCTCGATGCCGCGGGCAAACGCTTTTTCCAATTCGGGACCACTTTCCCTGGTATCACGCCCGGTCAGAACGATCGTTCCCGCGTCCGCCCCGGCTTCCCGGCGGATTTTCGCCCAAGCTAAGCCAAGCCGGTAAAAAAACTCCGGAGTGATCGGTGTTAGGCCGACCTTCCCGCGAATCCCGTCGGTTCCAAAGAAAGCCCCGCTCACGCTTGGTTCCTCCCCGCGAAATACTCCCGCACCTGTCCCATGTAAGCCTTCAGGCCACCTCCTAAAAGCTGCTCCCGGGCCCGAAGAACCCCCTCTTCCATCTTGGCCACCTTTCCGGCAACAACCAGTGCCACGGCGGCATTCAACAATACCGAGTGGGTCAATCCGGGATTGGCCTTCCCCGCCAAAAGATCCTCAAAAAGCCGGAGATTGGTTTCCAAGTCCCCTCCCCGCAGTTCCTCGATAGGGGCCACCGGATAGCCGTAACGGTCGGCGCCAAACGTTTCTTCCCACGAGGCCAGGCTCCCCACGCCGGCCAGGATATTTTCCCCGGCAGCGGAAACCTCATCCAGTCCTCCTTCCGGCAGGCGACCGTGGGCTACGATTCCCCGGGAAAGGCCCTTTTTCTCCAGCGCCTCGCGAAATAGCGGCACCAGCTTTTCCGCATAAACCCCGAGCAATTGCCGACTGGGATTGCCGGGATTGATCAGCGGGCCCAAAAGATTGAAGATCGTTTTTTTGCCCTCCTTCGCCAAAGCTTGGCGAACCGGCATGATGGATTTGAAGGCGGGATGAAAGTTGGGGGCAAAAAAGAAAACCATGTTCAAAGTTTCCAGAGCGGGCCCAAACTCCTCATTCGAAAGGTCCAGGGGGAAGCCGATGGCGGCCAGAAAATCCGCACTGCCACACTTTGAGGTGATGGACCGGTTCCCATGTTTAAAAACCTTAATTCCCAACGAGGCCACCAAGAGGGCTGTGACGGAGGAGATGTTTACCGTACCCTGGCCATCCCCGCCGGTTCCGCACAGGTCGATCGCTTCATCGGCGTAAACCTCCAATCCGGGGTTACGGGCCAATTTTTGGAAAACGCCGGCAAAGCCGGCAATTTCCACGGCGCTCTCCCCTTTGTCGGCAAGAGCGGTTAAAAATTCCGCCTTGGCCCCCGGGTCCTCCGATTCCCGCGCCAACAGACCGGCGGCTTCGGCGGCTTGTTCAAGGGACAGGTCTTCGCCATTTTTCAATTGTGAGGAAAGTAAAGAGAGAGTTGACATAGATTTTTCCGGTAAACTTTTTCGGGGGATTCATTTTGCAGGCTTGACGCCATAGGACGAAAAATTTATTTTCAACCCTTTTCGCACATCAAGTCACTACTTTTTTATCACTAATCATGGCTAATCCAAAACGCAAACAGTCCAAGGCCCGGAGCGCAAAACGGCGCGGTGCCAATCGCTTTAAAGCTCCTGAGCTCTCCAAGGATCCGGTTGACGGCACTGCCTTCAGGCCTCATCGCGTCAATCCGCAAAACGGGATGTATCGGGGTCGTCAAGTCCTCGATGTAGAGGTTTGATCCTCCAGTCGCCACCACGATGGCTTCCGCTTCCGCCGCCACCTCCCGTGTCGCTCTCGACGCTATGGGAGGGGACAAAGGACCTGAGGAAATAGTTGCCGCCTGTGCTCAGGCCAGCCGGGAACTCAAAAGCAAAATCTCCGAATTTATTCTGGTCGGGGATGAAAAGGTTCTTCATCCACTGGTAAAACAATATGAGCTTGATCGCAATGATCGAGTTTCCATTCGCCACGCCTCCGAGGTCATTACCATGGAGGATAAGCCGCTACGGGCCTTTCGGCAGAAAAAGGACTCTTCCATGGGACGAGCGGTGGAAATGGTTAAAAAAGGCGAAGCCGATGCCGTCGTAAGTTGCGGTAACACGGGAAGCTTGATCGCTGGAGGCACCATCCGCCTGCGAACCTTGGCAGGGGTGGACCGCCCGGCCCTGGCCTCCGTCATCCCTCATCAGAAAGGGCATTTTATTTTGATTGATGCCGGCGCCAATCCCGAAGCCAAACCCGCCCACCTGGTCCACAACGCGATCATGGGGTCCATCTATTGCCGCATCGGCGTGGGGGTAAAGACTCCCCGGGTCGGTCTCCTGACCATCGGAACCGAAGAAGGCAAAGGCACCGAGCGCATCAACGAGACGCATCAGTTGCTGAAGAAAATGGATAAGCTCATCGACTATCGCGGACCCATTGAAGGTTTTCAAATCTTCGAGAACGAGGTAGACGTAGTCGTTTGCGACGGATTTGTCGGCAACATCCTTTTGAAAACCTGCGAAGGCATGCTCAAGCACCTCACGGGGAGCTTGAAAGCCGAACTGACCAAAAATCTCCTCCGGAAATTGGGTGTTTTGCTAACTCTTGGGGCCTACAAAAGCTTTAAGGCCCGGTTTTCTCCGGAAAAGTATGGTGGCGCACCCCTCATGGGACTAGGCGGAAACGTCTTGAAAGCTCATGGCAGCAGCAACCGCAACGCGATTTGCGGAGCTCTCCGGATTGCTTCGGAAATCCTCGACAAGGAGATGAACAATCAAATCATTGAGGCGATCCATGAAGCCAACGCGATCATGGAACCCGAAGAGGCCCTGAATGCCTTGGAAACCTAATTCGCTCCCTCCCTTTTGATGAAAACGCCCGACTTTTCCACCGCCCCCCCCTTTTCTCGCGAAGGCCCGACGGAGACTCCCTCGGGCCAAAGCATTTCTGAACCCTCGGTGGTCATCTCCGGAACAGGCCATTATCTGCCCCACAAGGTTCTAACGAATACCGACCTAACAAAGATCGTCGATACCAACGAAGAATGGATCCTGACCCGCACGGGAATATCCGAACGGCGCATTGCCGAACCCACCGAAACGTCTGGAACGATGGCCACCGAGGCGGCCCGAATGGCTATCGCAAACGCCAACTTGCAGGCTGAGGATATCGATTTGGTTATCGTGGCGACGATTACGCCGGACCAACCTTTTCCGGCCACCGCATGCTATGTGCAAACGACCCTGGGAATGCGCACCATTGCGGCCTTTGATGTCGAAGCGGCTTGCTCAGGCTTCCTGTACATCCTGGACATCGCCCATGCCATGGTGAGAAATGGGCCCTATCGTCATGCCCTGATCATCGGAACAGAAAAACTCTCAGCCATAACCGACTGGCAGGATCGCTCAACCTGTATCCTTTTTGGCGACGGCGCGGGCGCGGCGGTTCTTTCCCGAAGTTCCTTTTCCGGGAAAAAAACCGGAATCCTCGACACCACCCTCGGAGCCGACGGAGCCAATGGCCATATCCTGCAAATGCCCGGCGGAGGCTGCCGTATCCCGGCCACCCCCGATTCGATCACGTCGCGCCAGCATTTTCTAAAAATGAACGGACGGGAAGTTTTCAAATTGGCGGTCAAGGTCATGGAAAAAGCGAGTCTTGATATCCTCGCACGGAACCATTTACAAGCCGATGAAATCCATAGTATAATCCCCCATCAGGCAAATATCCGCATTATTGAAATGCTGTCTTCCCGCCTGGAAATTCCTATGGAACGCTTTTTCATAAACTTGGATCAATACGGAAACACCTCCGCCGCCTCTATCCCCATTGCCCTGCATGAAGCCCGGGAAAGCGGATTTTGCCCTTCCGGCGCTTATAGTATTCTCGTAGGCTTTGGGGCGGGCCTAACCTGGGGTGCTACCTTGATTCGCTGGCCCTAACCTCTTCTACTCTATGCGTCTTACGAACCTCCGATCTTCCTCTCTTTTTATTTGGACCCTTCTCTTATTGCTGGGGACTGCAGTGCTTCCGGCCTTGAAGGCTGATTTAGTGTGGGACGCCGAGCAAGGCTGGCGCATCGAAGGGGGGATTCTCGACAGCGGCGACCCGGAAACCCAAAGACCACAAACCGCACTGGAGCTGATGAATCAGGCGAGGGAATTCCAAGAAGACGGAAAAGACCGCGCTGCCCTCCGCCGTTACCGCCGCGTAACCCGTCGCTACGACCAATCCATTTACGCTCCCGAGGCGCGTTTTCAGCGAGGGCTAATCTTTAAGGAACGCCAACAATGGCGCCGGGCCATGACCGAGTTCAATACCATTGCCCAGGAGCATCCTGAATTCGATAAATTTGATGAATTGATCGAAACACAATTCGCCATTGCGGAAAAATTGCAAGAAGGAGCCCGCACCCGCCTCGTTTCGCGGGTTCCGGGTTTTCGCAGCAAATCGGCCGCCATCGAATACTTTGAGGATGTAATCCGCAATGGCCCTTTCACCGAGAAAGCGCCCCTTGCCCTGATGAATATCGCGGAGATCGAACTCTCCCGCAACAACCCCGAAGAAGCCATTGATGCCTTTGATCGACTCATCAACGACTACCCCCGTTCGGCGCTGGCTCCGGAATCTTACCTTGGACTTGCCGAGGCTTTTTCCCAAATGGTGAGTGGACCGGAATACGACCAGGGTTCAACCCGCCAGGCCATAGCCTTTTATGAGGACTTCCTGATTTTGTTTCCCGATCACGAAAATGTTGAACGGGCCGAAACAGGTTTGCGGGAGATGCGCGAGGTCCTCGCCCAAAGCCGCTTGGTTATCGCTGAGTTCTACCACTTCCGGCGAAGCAACTACACCGCCGCTCGTATTCTATATAACGATACCATTACCGCTTCACCGGATTCGGAGGCCGCGCAAACGGCTCGGCAAAGACTCGACGAATTGCCCGAAGACCCTTCCTAGTCCACAAATGAAGAGCTCTCTCACCAATCCTCCTGAATCAGCCTGGTCCGGAAATTTCCTGAGGGTAGTGAGGAGATTTTTTGCCATTGCCTTCATTGGACTGGCGCTGGGTGGTTGCCAAAATTACCGCCTCGGCAGCGGCGAAGAGACCCTTCCCTTTTCCAGTCTCTATATAGAATCCATTTTAAACCGGACGACCCTCCCCCAAGCGGAGGTGCACTTAACGCAACAGCTCCCCGTGGAATTCAATCGTGCGCCCACCTCCGTTTCCCTGGCAAATTCCCCCGAGGCCGCGGAGGCTATTCTGCAAATTAGGATTTCCGATTTTCGTCGCCTGCGGAAAGTCGCCCAAGAAGAGGATACCGGTTTGACGCGCAAATTTGAATGGGTCGTTCGAGCCAATGCAACCTTGCAAAGCCAAGACGGAACGCAGGTCTTTTTTGCCGATCGCCCCATAACCGTTCGTACCGATGTCTTCGATGAAGGCGATATTCTGACCGCCGAAGTTGCGGCAACCCCACTGATCACCCAGGAACTTGCCGAGGCGATCGTCCGGGAAGTCACCCAAGTTTGGTAGCGCTATGGCACAAGAACAACAACCACTGAGCGGCAAAGTCCTGATTCTGGGAGTCAGTGGATCCATCGCTGCCTACAAAGCGGCTGATCTCGCCCGACTTTTGATGGCTGAAGGCGCCGATGTCCATGCGGTAATGACCGCCGGAGCCGAGAAATTCATCACCCCCCTTACGCTGAAAAGCCTTACCCGAAACCAAGTTTCCGGAAATCTTTGGGAGAACCATCCTTCCTGGCAACCACCCCACATCGAATTGGCTGACCGGGCAGACGCCATGCTCGTCGCTCCGGCTTCGGCGAATCTTCTCGCCCGCATTGCCCACGGGCTGGCGGACGATGAACTTACCGCCATGCACTTGGCCTTTCAAAATCCCCTCCTGCTGGCTCCGGCGATGAACGGCAAAATGTGGCACCATCCGGCGACCCAAAGCAATGTCTCCCTTTTGCGGGACCGTGGCGCTCATTTTATCGGACCCGAGGAAGGGATGTTGGCCTGTGGTTATGAAGGTTCGGGACGACTCCTGGCCATCGAGAAAATCGTTGCCGAGACCATTCGCCTCCTGGCCTAAGAAAGTTTGTCCCCTTTTTTCGAATGACCCAGGTCCAGCTCACTATTACGGTCCTCCGCCTCTTTGGCCTGATCCTACTCATTCAGACGCTCCTCGACCTCTTTTTCGTCGTTCCGGGAAGTATTGCCCAATTTTTTATCGGCAGTTTGCAATATTGGGCAATTCCCGAAGGGATCGCCTTTCTCGCTTATTTTTTCATCAAACTGGCCATCGCTTTCGTGGTTATCCTTAAAGCTCGAACCCTCGCCCGATACCTTTTCCCCAAAGACGAAACCTTATGGGAGAATCCTCAGCTCACTCCGCCCTTCCTCCTCTGGCTGGGGATCATTTTGATTGCCCTTTATCAGCTCATTTACTTTTTACCCGACACCCTATGGAGGACTTTCCTCTGGTTTCGCGCCGAGGCCAAAGCCCAGTCCTCCCAGGGACTCATTGATCTCTATTCACAGGAACAGGTCTACTTTCCCATAGATTCCTTTATCGTCGTGGTCCTTTGCGCCATCCTGTTTTTTCGAGGCCAAACCCTGGCCAACTGGTTGTATCGGAATTCGAAATAAACAGCCCCCCACCACTGCCGAAGAGGGTTCAGGCGTCAACAGTCTAGTGAACGACCCTTGAATTTCGATTGTCAATAGTCAAGTGGCAGTCCCTTGGCTTTTTGGTTTTTCTTTGCGGTGGCAGTGATTTTGGCAAAAATGACTTGATCCAATGTCTGCTTGTTGTCATCCGAATCAAAAAACACCGTCCCCTTCCCCTTCCGGGAGTGAAGCGGCGATTCACCCACGGGAAACGCTTCGAAAGGCTGGAGCGACGTATCGCGAAGGTCTTCTCAAGGTTTCCGGCGGGACTTTCCTCATGGGCAGCGAGAGTTCCGAGATCTGGCCGACCGACGGGGAGGCCCCGGTTCGCGAAATTACGATTTCGGACTTTTTCCTATCCCCTACCGCCGTAACCAATCAGGAATTCAAGGAATTTGCGGAGGCAACCGGGTATCGAACCGAGGCCGAAACCTTTGGGTGGTCCTATGTTTTCAAGGGACTGATCAAACCTAAAGCGCTCGCCAAACTGAAATACCAGGTCCTCCCCGAAGTTCCCTGGTGGTATGGTGTGGAAGGTGCGTGTTGGCGAAAACCGGAAGGCCCCGGCAGTAATTTAAAAAAACGCTGGGATCATCCGGTTACCCATATCAGTTGGAATGATGCTGCCGCCTACTGCGAATGGCGGGGCCAGCGTTTGCCCACCGAGGCCGAATGGGAGTATGCCGCGCGGGCGGGGCTGGAACAAAAAACCTATCCCTGGGGAGACGATCTTACCCCCTTTGGCAAGCACCGTTGCAATATCTGGCAGGGAACGTTTCCCGAGCGCAACAGCATGGAAGACGGTTATTTTGGCACTTGCCCGGTAAGGGCGTTCAAACCCAACGCATGGGGATTTTACAATATCTCGGGCAATGTCTGGGAATGGACGAACAATTGGTTCAGCGGCGATTTTCACCAAAAGGATTCCACTACCGACCCCACCGGCCCGGCCGCAGGAGAAACCAAAGTGGTTAAAGGGGGATCCTATCTCTGCCATGCGTCCTACTGCAATCGCTATCGTGTTTCGGCCAAAACCGCCAATACCCCCGACACCTCGCTGGGGCATTGCGGTTTTCGGACGGCCGCTGATTTTTAAAACCATGGGTCTTCCAGCCCGGCGATTGGCACTGTCGGCGACTTCGACTCCCGCTTTAGGCAACACCCTTTTCAACGGGAAAAAGATTGCTTTTGCCAAAGGGGACGTTTGGGATAAACCTTTCACTAAATCCGATAAACGAGACTACTTATTATGCCTGCTTCAGACGGAATGAACTACGCCCCCAAGGGAAAACCCGCGCCGGTGGTTAAACCGGGCGAATTTGTTATCGCTGCCGCGCATTTGGACCACGGCCATATTTACGGGCAATGCAACGGTTTGACCGAAGCCGGGGCCCAATTGAAATGGGTCTACGATCCCGACCCGGCGAAAGTAAAAGCGTTTCAGGAAAAGTTTCCGGAAGCCGCCGCGGCCCGGTCTTTGGACGAAATCCTGGACGACCCCGAAGTACGGATGGTGGCCTCAGCCGCGATTCCCAGTGACCGCGGACCGCTGGGCATGAAGGTGATGGATGCGGGGAAGGATTATTTCACCGATAAAACCCCTTTCACCTCGTTTGCCCAACTCGAGGAGGCAAAGAAAAAAGTCCGGGAAACGGGGCGTAAATATGCCGTTTACTACAGCGAGCGTCTTCATGTGGAATGCGCAATGTTCGCCACTCAACTGATCCAGGATGGGGCCATCGGGCGGGTACTGCAGGTCACCGGCTTCGGACCCCATCGTCTTGGCTCTCCCGACGGACGCCCCGATTGGTTCTACAAGAAGGCCCAATATGGTGGCATTCTGACCGATATCGGCAGCCATCAATGCGAACAGTTCCTGACCTATACCGGAGCCACCGACGCCACCGTGAGCAGTGCCCGGGTCGCCAACCACAACCACCCCGATTATCCCGAACTGGAAGATTTTGGCGAAGCTCATTTGGTCGGCGATAATGGTGCTTCCTTTTATTATCGAGTGGACTGGTTCACCCCCGATGGGCTACCCACCTGGGGCGATGGACGAACCTTCATTCTCGGAACCGACGGCTACATTGAAATGCGTAAATACGTCGACATTGGAGGCAACTCCGACCACGGAGAACAGCTTTATCTGGTAAATCAAAAAGGGATGCAGAAAATGGATTTGCAGGGGAAAGTTGGTTTCCCCTTCTTCGGCGAACTGATCCTCGACTGCCTGCACCGAACGGAAAAGGCCATGACCCAGGAGCACACCTTCAAAGCGGCCGAGTTATGCCTCAAATGCCAGGAGTTGGCCGAGAAATCCTCCCAGCCCTCGGTCTAGGTCATCACGATGTCTGATTCCTCTGAAAACACCAAACCGCTGCGCATCGCCACCCGCCGGGGAGACGATGGGCAGACTGATTTGCTTTTCGGAGAAAGAGTCAGCAAAACCCATCCGCAAATTATTGCCCTGGGCGCGGTCGACGAGTTGAATTCCATGCTCGGGGTGGCCAAAGCTTTCTGCGAACATAAAAGTCACCGCCGCATTCTTCGGGATGTGCAAAAAGAACTGGTAGCCATCATGGGGGAAATTGCCTGTCCTGCGGGGAAAGAGAAACAATACGAAGATTCCCCCTTTACCAAAATGGGCCCCAAAGCGCTGGAATGTCTGGACGCCGTGGTCACCCATTTGGAAAGCCTGCCACTCACCTCCCCTGGTTGGGCCACGCCAGGGGAAGGCCGCGATGCCGCCTTTCTGGATATGGCTCGTTCGCTGACCCGTAAGGCCGAACGGGAATTGCTTTCCCTGAAAGAAAAAACCGAAAAACCCATTCGCCCCGTCGTGCTCCAATACCTAAACCGCCTATCCGACCTTCTCTGGCTACTCGCCCGACAGGCGGAGCGGTAATCCCAAGCCCCTCCCCCATGAACAAGGAGAAATTTGTTCTTTCTTTGGACCAGGGAACCACCAGTTCCCGGGCCATCGTTTTCAACCACCAAGGCCAACCCGTGGCTCAGGCGCAAAAGGAATTCCGCCAATATTACCCCCAGTCCGGGTGGGTCGAGCACGATCCCCTGGAGATTTGGTCGAGCCAAAACGCCACCGCCGCCGAAGCCTTGTCACGAGCGAATTTGAGCACTGATGCAGTGGCCGCCGTCGGCCTCACCAACCAACGCGAGACCACCATCGTTTGGGAAAAAGAATCAGGGCAACCCGTCTACCCTGCCATCGTTTGGCAGGACCGCCGTACCGCGGCCTTTTGCCAGAAACTCAAAGATGAGGGGATGGAAGATATGATCGCCCGGAAAACCGGGCTCCGTATTGACCCCTATTTTGCCGGCACCAAGTTGCACTGGATTCTGGAAAACGTGGAAGGGGCCCGCCAAAAGGCCCGTGATGGGAAGCTTTTGTTTGGCACTGTGGACAGCTGGCTGCTTTGGCAGTTGACCGGGCGGAAAGTTCACGCCACCGACCTCACCAACGCCAGCCGGACGCTGCTCTTTAACATTGATCAAGAGGAATGGGATGATGACTTGTTAGAGCTTTTCGGAGTGCCCCGGGCCATGCTTCCCAGAGTCGGCCCCTCCTCCGGAGTAATCGGCGAAGTCGAAAAAAATCTTTATCCAGCCGGAGCTCTCATCGCGGGCATTGCCGGAGATCAACAGGCGGCGCTATTCGGGCAGGCTTGTTTCGAACCGGGGATGGCCAAGAACACCTATGGAACCGGATGCTTCCTTTTGATGCATACCGGCGACCAAAGAATACCTTCGCAAAACAATCTCCTCAGCACGGCGGCTTGGAAAATCGGCGAAAAGACGGAATACGCCCTGGAAGGCTCAATTTTCGTGGCCGGCGCCATCATCCAATGGCTTCGCGATGAATTGCAAATGGTGCGTAACGTAAGCGAACTCGATGAACTAGCTGATTCCGTGAGGGATAGCGGAGGACTCTTTTTGGTTCCCGCCTTCGCCGGATTAGGGGCGCCCCACTGGGACCCCAATGCCCGTGGCCTGGCCATCGGGATAACCCGTGGCACCAATCGTGCACATTTCTGCCGGGCCGCCCTGGAAGCCATCGCCCTGCAGAGCCTGGATTTGATTCAAGCCATGGAAAAAGACAGCGGTTTGCCTCTTAAAGAATTGCGCGTCGATGGCGGCGCCACCAACAGCGAACCTTTACTACAAATTCAAGCGGATCTCCTACAACAATCCATCATCCGCCCCAAATTCGTCGAAACCACCGCTTTGGGCGCGGCGTATCTGGCGGGTCTGGGGGTCGGGTTTTGGGAAAGCCGCGACGAGATTCAAAAGATCTGGGAGCACGGCAAAACCGTTGGTCCGCAAAAAAGCCCAGAGGATACCGAAAGCCTTCGCCGAGGCTGGCAACGCGCGCTCGAACGATCCAAGAAATGGGCCGAATGAAGGCCTTCTCTATCTGCTTCCTCCGGTAAATCAGTGGGCACATTGAACCAAAATAAGGCCATACCAGCCATTCCGGTCTCGCTCTGCGAGACGGTGGAAGGGAGAGCCATCCGGGAACATGGACTTTCGTCCACGCCTACCTTCCGTCGGTCCCTCCGGGACCTTGAAAACCCATGCCCAGAGGGACGAGGGAGAGTAGCCGAGGAGGGCAACTCCACGGACTCCGGTCAATTCGACAAAGTCGCCTCGCAGAGCGAGGCCGGAACGGGGTTGGCGACATTCACCAGAAAGGATTAGGAGTACGAGTCAGTCTTCTTTTCCCATGACCTCGAGGATTTTGGGCACAATAATCTCTTCGGCCCCTCGCCGGTTGGTGTGATTTCCATCACGTATAAAAGTTCGGTAGGCATTACTATCCTCTTCGTAGAGTTCCTGAAAGATGGTGTAAGTATCCACCGCATACACGCCGGGCATCGAATTGGCCAACTCCACATACATTTGCGCGTATTCCGGCTGTCCTTCATCGGAGGCACTTCTTCCGGAACCATTGCGATCATCCCAATAGTTTCTTCGCCCCTGGTTGGTCGAACGCATCCCGTTCCACAGAAAGATTTCCATATCCGGGTTGGCTCCCCGCAGCTTTTCGATCATGGTTTCATGATACTGGCGCGACTCGGCAACCGTAATATTGAAGCGCCCCACGGCATCGGCTCCGGTAGCAAACTCTACGATCACGGCATCCGGTTTTTGTTCCACCACCCAATCCAGTTGGCCCCGGTCAAGAAATTCTTTTAGCGAGACCCCGGCACAGGTTCTTCCGCCAATTTTGACCGGACCGATATCTTTCAATTTATCGGCCAAAACGGGTGGCCAATTGGTCCGATTGCCAGAGGCACACTGACGCCAAGGCGCGTTCACCGCCCCTCCCCGATGCTCCGAAGTACTGGTTCCGACGATAATCAGGTAAGGCTCATCGCCAGCCTCCAAAAGGCTCATGAAACGAGTTTTGCCCCCCGGAGCCCCAGCCGCAACAGCTCTAGCGGAAAGATGGCGGGCCGGAAGAGCTTTACCCCAATTCTCCCATTCTTCGGCTCGGTCCCGCTGGCCTTGTTGGCGAAGATTCCGTGCCTGGGCTTCACTGAAATTCTGCAAATTCTCGATCAGTGTTGTCAATCGATCGATTCTTGGTTGTTCTGCGATTTCGATTTGTTCGATCAAGGCTTCGTGAAGACGGTTTACGGCAGGATGATCCGAGGGACTACCCGGATGCAAGTCATCCTCACTCCGCACACGGTCGCGTTCAGCCTCCAATGCTTCCCGATTGGCTGGGGTAAGATTTCCTCCGAGCTGACGTTCTACAGCACCCAGGTATTGCTTACGCAAGGCTTCGATGCGCTCATCCCTCTCCTGGTCCAGCTTGGCAATCTCTTCTTCGAGACGCTCTTGCATACTCTCAATAGTGGGACTTGCCTGCAGGTAGAGAGAGCTTAGCAAAAGAGCAGGAAAAACCAGTAAAAGGGAGAGAAAATTACGGTTGGGGCACTTCATAGAAGGCTAAAAAAGAAAGATAATTTAGGGGCTTCTGCGCCGCTCGGTAAAGAATCCCGGGAGATCAAGAAGGTCCACGGGGTCCAACCCGGCGTCAATTTGTTGTATTTCTTGCACCTGCGGATTCTCTTCAAAGGGAGAAAGACGAAGGATTTTTTTCGCGCCGACCTCTGGTGGCCGACCCTCGGCAATCACCATGCGGTCAAGAATGTACCAGTTCCAGGCCAGGATTCGATCCCCCGCCGACAAATCACCTTCAAGTACCCGCGAAATCTCCCAAACGCTGGCGAAAATCCCCTCCCCGTATTCAGAAATCTCTGAGGGTTTCGGTTCCTCCGCCGCTTGCACTAATCGCGCTTCGACCACCACCCTTTCAATAGCGGAACGATCTCGCAAAACTCTCTGCCAGGCGCTATACACCTCTTCCGGATCATGAAGTTCCCGCCGAACGGCGAGAAAATCCATCGCGCCCTGCCAACTAGCCTCTTGCTCCGGAATTCCCCCAAAGGTGACCAGAACATCCCACGGGTCATCAATTTCCGGAAGAGCCGCCGCCGCAATGGGTTCTTGTTGTTCGCCATCAAGCCACCACCGAACCTCATCAGCTCCCATATGAACAATCAAGTGATGAGATTCCCGGGGAGTAAAACTTTCCGATAGATCAACTTTTTGGTCGGGGAGATGGATCGCCAGACCTTCCTCATCCAAGGCCAGCTTCAGGAGGTCTTCATTCGCATAAGTCCCCATCCAGAAAAGGGTTCCTTCGGGATCCACATCCTCCTCCGGATAAAGCGCCAGCTCAATGATCAGCTCCGGGTGGTCCGACAAACTTTCGGCAACGCCGGGCCCCAAGTCGGGAGCCTCTAAAAACCCCCCGTGGGTTTCGGCCCCAAAATGTCGGTTTAAACGGGCGTTTTCCCGAAGCAAGGCCTCTGCGTCGCGGGCCCAGTTCCCCTCTTCATCGAGAATCTCATGGGTTTCCGTCTGGTTTTCCCAAAACCACAGAATCCCGTCAGCCTCTCCCGCACCGAAGGGCCAATCTCCATCATGGGCGAAGGAAGAAACCGGTAGATAAAGGCAGAAGCCAGTGAGAGCAAGGGCAAAGGAGCAAAATTTTCGCATAGTACACAGGGGGGGTTACAATGGTGGTCCAAAGTATTGGACCGCTGGGGCGAGGAAAAGTTTGCAGGAACCTTACCGTCGGAAAAAGAGAAAAATTCGTCCGGGCTAAATACTTGAGAGAAAAAACGGATTTTCGTAAGTTTTCCCTTTCGTGGTATCGACAATAAAAAACCTCTCACCCTTTTCGCTCACGCAAAAGATGGCGTTTGTTGCGTTCATTGGAGGTTTTTAAAATCAATTCCGACACCAACCCGAGAGACAAAAACTGAGCGGATAAAAGAGTAAACAATATGCCAAAGAAGAAGAGTGGCCGCGATCCAATGCCCCGGAACCCCATAAACCAGCCCGCCGATAAATAAATCAAGATCCCTGCGCCCAGCGCCCCCAGCAAGATTCCCAGCCCGCCAAACAAATGCGCCGGCCGCATAAGATATCGCGTGGTGGTCACTACCGTCATTAGATCCAGAAAACCCCGCAGAAAGCGTTTCCAACCATATTTCGAAACCCCTTGTTCGCGTGGCCGATGACGTACCGGGATTTCCGTGATCCGAAAGCCCTCTCCATTCGCCAAAACCGGAATATAGCGATGCAATTCGCCATACAAGGTAATGTTTTTGACAACTTCCTGGCGGTAAGCCTTGAAACCACAGTTGAAATCATGCAAACGCACCCCCGAAACCATCCGCGTCATAAAATTGAAAAATCGCGAGGGCACCGTTTTCCCCAAGGGATCTTTGCGATCTTTTTTCCAACCGCTGACCAGATCATACCCTTCGCGAATTTTCTCCAGAAAACGGGAAATTTCCAAAGGATCGTCCTGCAAGTCAGCATCGAGGGTGAAAACGATCTCTCCACAAGCTTCCTCAAACCCCTCGGCCAAGGCCGCCGCCTTCCCGAAATTCCTCCGGAAGGCCAAAGCTTTCACCTCTTCAGGATATTTCTCATGAAGTTTGGTAATTTCCTTCCAGGAACCATCGGTACTGCCATCGTCCACGAAAATGACCTCCATCGGGCCCTCTCCGGCTTCCTCCACCGCTTTTTTGATCTGCGCGAACAATTCGCCTACGGTTCCTTCTTCGTTACAAACAGGAATAACAAAGGAAAGGTGAACGTTTTTCGGGACAGCAGACATAGTAAAGTTTCTAAGATAAATAAAGGAGCATTCCAACGTGTAAGGCAAGCAGGACTTAATCCGGCACCACACGATAATTCCGGCGGTCGATAACCTCCGCAAAAACCGCCCCACGCCTCTCCACCCGATGCAGTCTTGGTCCTAAAAACATCGCATCGCGACGCCCACGCTCCAAAACATGTAAAATCCGGATGACCCGCGGAATGGTGATCAGGAATTCCGCTTCCGCAGGGTTTTCGGTAAAAATCATCCGCTCAGTCAAAAAAGTCTCCACTTGCCAAGGCGAGGTCGGCGTCCCGACAACCACCGGTTCCTCTTCGCCAAGTTCGTTTTCCCGCAAGAAGCCGTCCAACCACTCCACCGCCTTCCGTTGGGAAGTGCCCCAATATTCCGTCTCAAAATTGCCTTCCGCTCCCGGCAAACCTCCGACGACCTGATTGAAATAGGTATATTGGTACGGGTGCAGGCGAACCATCTCCACAGTGGTCGGGATGATAAAAAGGACCCCCAGAAGTACCGGCCCCACCCAGCGAAAAGGCCTCCATTGGGCCACCATGCGGACGAATGCCTGGCCCCAAACCCACGCCGACAACAAAGCGATTACCGGCAAGAGAAACAAAAAGTGCCGAATCCCATCGTAAATCGTCGGGGCCTTTACCCAGACAAAAACGATAGGAAAAGCCAAAGCCCAGCCGAGGAGCGCGCCCTTCGAAGTGTACTGAAAAAAGCTTTCTCCTTTCGGCCAGTTCTCTTGACGGAACACCACCACTGTAAATAGACAAAAGGGAATAAAAGCCAACAACAGAAAAGGCGGCGTTACGATCACCACATGAAACGGCAGGTAATACCAGGGCAGATCCTGGGAAGAATACAAATGCCCGTCAAACAGTACCGGCGCACTCCAGGCAAAGGATACCGTGGTGCCGACCGTTTCCACCGCACCGCTCAAAAGCTCCTTTTGCCCATACGGCCACCATGGCAACAAAACGAGAAAGGACAGAACCACCACTAAAACGCCCTGACCCGCCAAAATTAAGGCCTCCCGAAACCTCTCTTTGGTCAACCCCCGGTCCTCCCACAAAGCACAGGCATACCAGAAAATCATCGCCAGGGCCAAATAACTCAACAGCAGCATCCCCCCGATTCTTGTCGCCATGGTCAAACCAATGGTCACTCCCAGAAAGACCACCCCGCCCCAGGGGATCCGGGGGAAGCGGGGCATCGCCCACCAGATTGCCACCAAGGCCCAGATAAACATCCCGGCAAAAGGAATATCCTTGGGGTTAAAAAAAGCGTGCCCGTAATACCGAGGCATCAAAACCAGAAACAAGGCCGCCAGAAACCCTACCCAGGCACCTCCGAGCATTCTCCCGGCAACCCATACCCCGGCAACCCCGACCAGAGCGAAAAAGAAACTCAAGCCATGCCCCACATACAAACGATCAAAGGGCAAAACCCGGTGCAAAACCGCTCCGGTCATATCGAAAAGTCCGGGATACCGGTCCGTTCCAGTTGCCTCCAGCACCTCCCGATAACTCTCCTCCCCAAAGACAATCCTTTCATAGAACTCCAATTTACGGTCCCCCCCCCGATAGCGAAACTCCTCGTCCCAGCTCATCCCATAATCGGTCAGCGTCATAGCCCCCACCAAAATCAAAAGCACGAACAAGCCCAGACTCATCCAATCGGCCGGAACGATGGCACGGACAGCGGTCACCGGCGAAGATTTATCTTCCTTGCCCTGGCTAGCCGCTTCGTCTTTCGCTTGGTTCTTGCTCTGCTCCAACATAACCTTTTTAACTCAGGGCAAGCGCCTCTCCCACCGCTCAAAAAAGTCCTCCGGGGAGGCATAGCCCGCTGGCGGACCGGGCATGGGAGCCTCTTTTAACCCAACGACCCTCTCCACCGTTTGTTTGCGCTTCGCCGACAACCGGTTTTCCCAAACCACTTCGGTGGCAAAGCCCTCGGGAAAGGTTTGTCTCCCGGCTTCTTCCCACTCTCCACTGACCGGATCAAAGGTCAAACGGCGCTCCACCATCACCGGCGGATTCCCCGGAAAAGACAGATAGAATAAAAGATTGTTGGGGTTCCGCGCCACCGAAGCTTTGGTCGTTGCCTCAAAGCCGCCGGCAATCCAAACCACCGGAAATTCCGCAACGATCAAATAACGCTTTCCCTCCTCCTGCCATTCCGCCGCCAAATCCGCGACCGCATTCACCCCACGACCACTCAAATACCCTTCCGAATAGGTCGCGGGGCCCATTTTCGCCAGTCCGAGAAACAAGGCAACGACACTCAAAACCCCGGTCGCCATCCAACGCTGACGGCCCTGCGGGATTTTCCGGCCCACCACCCACACCAAACCGAAGGCCAGCGGCAGATGCAAGGGGAGACTGAGCCGCCGCACCAAAATATTATCGAACTGGCCGTAAAAATAAAAAAGCTGCAAGAGGATGTTCGCCAAGAACCCGATGAGAAATACTCCCAAGACCACCTCTCCCGAACTCCAAGAGCCATCCTCCCGCTCACGGGCCTCCCACTTCTGCCCCATGGCAATGAGGAAAAACACCAAGCCTATCAAACCTGCCAAACTCAGCACCAGCGAATTGGGCATGTGCGCAGAGAGACTGAAAAAATAGGTCTGCCAGCTGATAAGATTATCCCCTACGAATTGCCAGCCGAAGGGGCTGCTCACCCCTTCAAAATCCCACATTTGCCAATTCCGCTCATCCGCCCGGAAGGTATTGAAATGCCAAAGAAGGGGAACCAACGCCAGCGGACTGGCATACAAGCCCCAACTCCCCCAGGCCCGTCCCTCCCGAAAAAAGACCAACAGTATCAGCAACCCCACGGGCAAAAGATACAAGCCGCTTTCGTACCGCACGTAGGCCAGTAAAACGCTGGTCAAGCACAGTAAACTAAGGGTTTGCTTATCGGGTTTTCGCCAAAACAACATCCCCGCCAACATAGTCCCCAGGATCAGGGTTACATTCAGAACTTCAAAGCCACCGCTGTTGGCAAACCGTACCCACAGCGGAAAACTTCCCCAGAGAAACAGCGAAAGAATCGCCCCCGCCCAGCCCCCCAAGGTTTTGCCGAGCAAAACCGCCAAAAGCAAAAAAATGAAACTCAGAATCGCATTGGTGAGAAAGATGTTCTCCGCGGAATAGCCACCGAGGTCATGGACCAGGGAGACCAGAAAAGGAAACAGGATCGGCCGCTTGTCCACCTGCCGTTCGAGCACCGTTGGCACTCCCTCGATGCGGTGCATCTGGAAAGGTACCGCGACCTCCCGCTCGTGGTGCATCGACCACGCCGTCCCCTGCAAAACCGGTTCATCAATGACGATTTTGTACTCTGCCGTTTCCTGCGCCCGAACCATCAAAAAAACGCCCAGAAGCAGAGCCAGCGTAAGCACTCCCAACGGCGTTCTCCACTCTCGCCATAACCGCGTGCGATGATCCGTCCACCCCCGCACGACAATTGGCACCAAAGCCAGAACAAACAAGCCTACAATCCCCAGAATGATCCAATAACCGCTTTTTTGAATCATCACCAGAGCGGTATCCGCAGGCATTAGGATTCCTATCAAAAACGACAAAACACCCAACCCGGCAAGGATGCCAAGCGGATACCAGCGTTGATTGAGTGCAGGGGCCATTCACCTATCCCTACCGAGACTTGAGCAGACTGAAAAGCTTGTTTTTAGTTTTTTGACAATCTCCCTAATTCTCCCAATTGGTGATCCACCGGTTTGGCTCATGATCTCTTTGTGCGTCACGGGTAGACCAAACATCGAAATATTCAAAGTTCTTCAATGACCGTTGACCTCTTTCAAAAGGAGGAACCTGCTCACTGTCTGGAGCATTGGTATCCGCGCGACTGCGAAAATAATAGCCGTACGGAAAGCCCCAGGGATCGACCAGGTAAGGGCCGGTGGAATTGAAGTTTAAAGGGTCGTGATAAACTATTCTACTATTCCGTGGTCCGATCCCATCAGGCATCACCTCATTAATATTATCCACTTGGGAAGAATTTAAATCGACCAAACTCCTTTGAAAGCGCTCTTCTTCAAAACCATCGGGAATTTGATCGCCAAAGAAGGGAACACCCTGAACAGCGTAAAAAAGTGCGCGGGATGTTGCCACATACGCTCCCTCAGCCTCGGTAAATAAAGGATACCGGTCACCGGAGGAATCGGGATCAAGAAAGGCAATCTCTGGAAAAAACCCGAACTCCGTATCAAAGCGGGTTAACGCCGTCTCGATCGCCGAAATCTCGGCATTGGCCCGACTGGCACGGGCACTATCGCGCACCGCATTTCCCACCGCAAAAAGCATTCCCGCGAGAATACCGATAATGGCAATAACGGTAAGAAGTTCAATGAGGGTAAACCCCTTACGCTCACCGGTAACAGATTTATTCTTCATCATAATACTCCCCTTACTCCCAACTGGTGATAAAACGTTCCACTCGAATGTTGTCCGAGGGACCCTGTCCTAAAGACCAAACAGCCACATTCCGTCGCAAATTCAGGTCATTTTCACCCGAATCCGTATTGGGCAGTCCAGTCATTCGATTCTGGAAGGTTCGGTCAAATTTGACCCGATACAAAGCACCCCAACGATCTCTCATTTCATCCTGGTCGGTCTCCGACCCTTCCATGAGAATCAAAGCCCTGGTGTTGTTGGCAGCAATGGCCAAGTCCCGGTCATAAAGAGTCAAAACACTGTACAATGCTCCATTGAAAAGAAAGGTGTCTTCCGGGTCCACATCGGCTTCCGCTTGATTGACTTGGTCGTGATTTAGGTCCGGCCAGCGGTCATATTCCGTCAGGTACTTCTGAAATCCGGTTTCAATCTGCCCGACCACGTTCCGCGCATCGGCCCGGCGGGCGCTTTCCCGAACGCGGTTCACCGCCGGCAGCAAAATGGCGGCCAGAATTCCGATAATGGCAATAACCGTCAGCAATTCAATTAACGTAAAGCCGCGGCGTTTAGGGTAGGAGGAAACAAACATACACTGTAAAAGTTTAAGGGTAGAAAGATATCTTCTAAAAAATGCCATCAGATGCTGGCCATGGCAAGCTTTCTCGAACATCCTTGGAAATGGCACCTAAACCGGTAAAATCTCCCATCCGTCTGCGCGACCTCCGGCAAAACAATCTCCACATTCCGGAGCTGGATCTGCCGCGCGGGGAGCTCATCGTCGTCACCGGCCTCAGCGGCACCGGAAAATCCTCCTTGGTCTTCGATACCTTGCATGCCGAGGGGCAACGCCGCTATGTGGAGACGTTCAGCGCCTATACCCGCCAGTTTCTGGATCTTCTCCAACCACCCAAAGTCGGCGAAATTTCGGGTATCCCCCCCTCCATTGCCATCGAGCAGACCAATACCGTCAAAACCTCCCGCTCCACCGTGGGAACCATGACCGAGCTCTGCGATTTTTTCAAAGTCTGGTTCCAACAAGTCGCCGCTCTGCACGATCCCGAAACCGGCGAAATCGTCGAGGACGACTCTCCGGATTCCCTCACCGGGAAAATCCTCGACCGTTTTGCCGACGAAACCGTTCTCGTTACCTTCCGCCTCCCCCTCCCCGCCGGACTACCGCTCGGCGAGGCCCTGGCCAACCTCCGCCAACAGGGGTACAGCCGCCTCGTCGCCGGAAAGAAGGTCCTCCGCCTGGAAGATTGGGAAGCCAAAGCCCCCCAACGCCACCCCCAACACCTGGAAGTGATCCAGGACCGCCTCGCCATATCGGCAAAAAGCCGCTCCCGCCTCCTCGAAGCGGTTCGCCAGGCCCTCCATTTTGGCCGTGGCGAGGTTCACTTGTACACCGCCGACAAACCGAGCCTTCTGGCCTCCTTCGCCGAGGGCCTGCGCACCCCGGGAGGTAAATCCTACCGCCCCTCCACCCCGTCGCTCTTTTCCTTCAACTCCCCCGTCGGCGCTTGCCCCACCTGCCGGGGCTTCGGACGGGTCATCGAAATCGACTACCGCCTGGCCATTCCGGATGGCCGCCTTAGCCTGCGCGAAGGGGCCATCAAAGCCTGGCAGGGGGAGGTGTATCAGGAATGCCAACGGGAGATGCTTACTTTCTGCCGCCGCGAGGGCATTCCTGTGGATGTTCCCTGGGAAGATTTATCGGAGGAGGAACAGAACTACATCATTTATGGCGAACCGGGCTACGGCGAAGACGGGCGCGAATGGCCCCACGCCTGGTATGGCCTCAAAGGCTTCTTCGACTGGATGGAATCCAAGGTGTACAAGATGCACGTCCGTGTCTTTCTCTCCCGCTACCGCACCTACAAAACCTGCCCCGATTGCCATGGCGACCGCCTTCAACCGGAAGCCCTTTGCTGGAAATGGCAGGGCTACACCCTCCCCGACCTCTACCGGATGCCGATCCGCCACCTGCGCGAGTTGCTCCGGCCCCATGCCCCCACCGCCACCAAACCGGGCGACCCGCCCCTTTCCCCCGGCGACAATGCCCTCGCGGCAATCCTCACCCGCCTGGGTTACCTCGACGAAGTCGGGGTCGGTTACCTCACCCTGGACCGCACCTCCCGCACCCTTTCCGGCGGCGAAGTCGAACGGGTCAACCTCACCTCCTGCCTCGGCACCTCCCTCGTGGAAACGCTCTTCGTTCTCGACGAGCCCTCAGTCGGCCTGCACGCCCGCGACCTCGACCGCCTTATCCGCATCCTTCAACGCCTGCGCGACCAGGGCAATACGGTCGTCGTGGTGGAGCACGACGAAGCGGTCATGCGGGCGGCCGACACTCTCCTCGAAGTGGGTCCCAAACCGGGCAAAGAGGGCGGACGAATTGTCTTCCAAGGCTCCCCCGCCGAACTCGCGGCGCAAAAGCCGGATACCGTGAACGCCGGCTATCTCCTGGGCGCAAATACCATGGACCCCCCGCCACGCCGCCCGGTCAAAAAACCGGCCCGAGGCACCCGCCCGGAAAACTGGGTCCTTCTCGAAGGCCTTACCAAACATAATTTACACCACCAAACCCTCGCCCTGCCCACCGACCGTCTGGTCGCCCTCAGCGGCGTCTCGGGTTCGGGCAAATCAACCCTCCTGCGCAATGGCTTGTTCGAGGGCTGGAAAAGCCAACGCGGCCTGGTCACCGACGACCCGGCCACCTTTCAAAGTATCCACTTCCCTTCCTCCCTGGAGGAAGTGGTCCTGGTGGACCAATCTCCCCTCAGCCGCACGCCCCGTTCCAATCCGGCCCTCTACACCGGCGCCTGGGAGGAAATCCGCAAACTCTACGCCAGTACCGAACTCGCCAAAGCCCGCGGCATGACCCCCGCGACGTTTTCCTTTAACAGCGGCAACGGGCGCTGCGAACACTGCAACGGCCTGGGCTACGAAAAGGTGGAAATGCAGTTCCTCTCCGATGTCTTTGTCCCCTGCCCGGTCTGCGAGGGCCGCCGATTTAAGGACGAAACCCTGGAAGTGACCTGGCAGGATCAGTCGGTGGACGAAATCCTGGGCATGACCATCGACGAGTCGCTTCTCTTTTTTGCCCAACAACCGAAAATCCACCAACCCCTCGCCTTGCTCCAGGAAGTGGGCTTGGGCTACCTCACCCTCGGGCAACCGCTCAACACCCTCTCCGGGGGCGAAGCGCAAAGGCTCAAACTGGTTAAATACCTCTCCTCCCAAAAACCCTCGTCCCGCCGTCAAGCCGGGGCCGCCCAGCGCCTCCTCCTTCTCGACGAACCGACCACCGGCCTCCACCGGCACGACATCCGGCGCTTGCTCACCGTCCTGCACCGCCTGGTCGATCAAGGTCAGGGCGTGGTGGTCATCGAACACCAGACCGATGTTCTCTGCAGCGCCGACTGGCTGATTGAACTCGGCCCCGGCGCCGGCGACCAGGGCGGGCGCATCGTGGCCGCCGGCACCCCCGCCCAGATGGCCCGGCGCAAAACCGAAACCGCCCCCTTTCTGCGCGAGGCCCTCGCCGCGCTGCGAAAAAAATCAAACACTTCCGCCCGCTCTTCGAAAAAGGAATCGCCCCCCACCCCACTGGCCCAGGTGGCCGAGCCCTCGGCTTCCTACCAGCCCCCCGAATCCCCTGGCCTCCTCCTGTCCGGGGCCCGCGAACACAACCTGCGCAACCTCTCCCTCACCATCCCCTACCACCAACTCACCGTAGTCACCGGGGTCTCGGGTTCGGGCAAATCCACCCTCGCCTTCGACATCATTTTCGCCGAGGGACAACGCCGCTTCATGGAATCCATGTCGGCCTACGCCCGGCAGTTCGTCGAACAAATGCCCAAGCCGGAAATCGATTCCCTCACCGGCATCCCCCCCACCGTGGCCATCGAGCAACGGGTCAGCCGGGGCGGTCGCAAATCCACCGTCGCCACCATCACTGAAGTCGCCCAATACCTGCGCCTCCTCTACGCCCGCCTCGGCACCCAACACAGCCCCGTCACCGGACAACCGGTCATTTCCCTCAGCCCGGAAGCCCTCTGGAAAAATTTCTGCCAAAGTCTGCCCGCCCCGGGCAAAAAGAATCCGCACCTCTACCTCTGCGCCCCTCTCATCCGCGGACGCAAGGGACACCATGAGCCCGTGGCCAAATGGCTCGCCGCCCACCACTACCACCTCATGCGCTGCGACGGCCGATTGCAGACGGTGGAAAGCTTTCGCAAACTGGAGCGTTACCGCGAACACGATATCGAGGCAGTCATCGCCACCCTCGCCCGCAAACCGACCGACCTCCCGGAGAGCGAAGGGGAAACACCTCCGGGAACAACCAGTAAGCTGGATGCCTGGACGCTCTGCGGCGAAAGCCCCCGGGAACGATTTGACGAAGCTCTCCGCATCGGCAAGGGCACCTGCTTTCTTCTCGATACCCACGGCCAAATCCTCCGGTGGTTCTCCACCGGCAAAACCGATCCCGCCACCGGAGAGTCCTTTCCCGACCTCGACCCCAAGCACTTTTCCTTCAACTCCCCCCGGGGCTGGTGCCCGACCTGCCGGGGCTACGGGCGCCTCTACGACTGGATGCAGGAACACGAGGATTTTCCTCCGGAAGCCGCCGAAGGCGACCACGGACAAGTCTGCCCCACCTGCCAGGGGGACCGCCTGAACGAGACCAGCCGCGCCGTTCGCCTCCCACTCAAAGATGGCACTTCCCGCTCCCTGCCCGAGCTTTTGCGCCTCACCGCCCGCGAACTTCTTTCCACCATGCGTACCATAAAACTGGATACCCGGGGCAAACGGATCGGTCAGGACCTGTTTCCCCAAATCGAAGAACGGCTTCGCTTTCTCGACCGGGTCGGCCTCGACTACCTCACCCTCGACCGCGGGGCCGACACCCTTTCCGGCGGCGAAGCCCAACGCATCCGCCTCGCCGCCCAACTGGGCTCCAACCTCTCGGGGGTTCTCTATGTCCTCGACGAACCCTCCATCGGCCTGCACGCCCGCGACAACGACCGCCTGATCGAATCCCTCCACCAACTCCGCGACCGCGGCAATACCCTCCTCGTAGTCGAACACGACGAGGATACCATGCGCGCCGCCGACCAGGTCATCGACCTCGGCCCCGGCGCCGGACGCAATGGCGGGGAATTGCTCGCCGCTGCCCCCCTGGACCAGCTCCTCGACCACCCGCGGTCCCTGACCGGCAAATACCTCCGCGAAGGCATCGCCCACCCGTTGCTGGGCCAATACCGTCCCCTCGAACCCCTCCCGGGCCCCGGGCGACCTTACCTCAAAGCCCCCTGGACCCTTCTGCGAGCCCCTTCCCTGCGCAACCTGAAAGGCGACGACCTCTATTTACCACACGGTCGTCTCACCATGGTCGGCGGGGTTTCCGGCGCCGGCAAATCGACCCTTTTCCGGGAGCTTTTGCAAAGCGCGGTGGAGGTTGCCACCGCCCGAAAAAAGGCCCGCCTGAAGGGATCTGGTTTTCAAAAAGACCGTCCCGACCTGACCTCCGGCGAAACCTCTCCCCCTTTCGAGGAATTGGTGAACGGTCACCGCTTCCAGAAAATCATCGAAGTGGACCAGAGCCCCATCGGCAAAACCCCGCGTTCCACCCCGGCCACCTATCTCGGGGCCTTCGACCTGATCCGGCAATTTTTCGCCAACCTCCCCGAATCCCGGATGCGGGGCTATACCGCCAGCACCTTTTCCTTCAACACCAAGGGAGGCCGCTGTGAAACCTGCCAGGGTGCCGGCCGTATCAAAATCGAAATGAATTTCCTGCCCGACACCTATGTCACCTGTGAGGATTGCCACGGCAGCCGCTATGCACCCGAACTGCGCGACCTCCGCTGGAACGGCAAATCCATCGGCGAAGTCCTGGCCATGTCCTTCGCCGAAGCCACCGAATACTTCGCCTTCCACCAAAGACTGCAAGGCATTTGTCAGCTTATGGTGGATACCGGACTCGGCTACCTCTCCCTCGGCCAGAGCAGCCCCACCCTCTCCGGAGGCGAAGCACAGCGGCTCAAATTGGTCAGTGAACTGGCCCGCGGACTGCCCTCCCTCGAAGACCGCAAGCGCGGCCGCCGCCAACACAACCTTTATCTCCTCGAAGAGCCCACCATCGGCCTGCACTTCCGCGATTGCGAAAGGCTCATCCGGGTGCTGCACCAACTCGTGGACCAGGGCCATACCGTAGTCGTCATCGAACACCACCTCGATCTTCTCGCCGAAGCCGACTATTTTGTCGAAATCGGCCCCGACGGCGGCAACCGCGGCGGCCAGATCCTCTTCCAAGGCCCCCTCTCCCAATACCAAAAGCACCAAGGCCCCTCCCCCACGCGCCCATACCTCCTCCCCAAGATTTCATAAAGTCGGGACAGAATTTTACCCTCCTTCCCCACAGGTAGGGCGAAGGCATTTGGCAAGTCCCAGAGGGACGGCAAGAGGATAGCCGTGGATGAAAATCCATCAGAGCAGAGCCTATCGTCTTGCGCTTGGTCTTTATTCAAAAACATCTTGAAATTTTCGATGGGGGGGATTCCGGGAAAGGTGGGGCAGTCCGGAGACTACGGCTGGAGAAAGCGGCAAGTTGAACTTGCGAAATCCCGCCGAGGGAAAGCGGCCGCGCGGTGTGGTGGGGCGTGTGTGTTTATGTCCCTGGCTTGAAGTACTCCGCGCAGGGACACGAGGTCCCCGCTTGGGGCCAAAAAGCGAACGGGGGCCTTGCGCCCCTGAGTGCAATGCTTCGGAAAACGGAAAGGTCGACCCTTTTCGACAGCGAGCGGGGACTTCATGTCCCTGTGCGCAACACTCCGGAGGCCACGGAAACACCTTAGTCTCACACAAGTCGCTGCCCCCAGCGGAGCTGGAATATGCAAATATGAGACTGGAACGATCTGGGCCGATTGAGAGCGTTTTTCCCGACTATATTGGGGTTGGTGAGGGTTGACGGGGAAAATGTTGGCTGATGGTTTTGCCGTTCGTTGTAGTCCGGGGCAACCCTTTCGTGGGGGACCGGATAAATCCGGAACTCCAGCAAAGACAATTTATGACAAAAGCTTAGGGCCCTTTTCCCGCTGATCGGGCAGTGGGAAATTTCCAGAGTGGTGGTCCAAATGGTATCACCGATGATTATATATGCTATTGAGGGAGAAAAGGGAAATGGAAGGGTTCAAACAAAAAGCCTGCGCAGATATTTCGAGCGTTGGGTGATGATGGTTTGGATTCGAGACTCTATTTCATTGGCGGGTGGGCCGGACCGTTCGGTAAGCGCATCGATGAACTGGAGGCTTTGGCGTCGGGCTTGATTGGAAGAGAAGCCAATCGCCTTCCAATACAGTTCCCAGTCGCGCAGACGCATGGCTTCGGGTTTGTATGACTTTCCAATCTTCATTGCCATTTTTCCGCTCAATTCCGGATAGATGGCGGTGCTGATAAGGTCATAAAACGGAGCCAACCGGATAGCCGACCGGTCGTTGATGGGCGAATACAAAAGCGAAAAGTTTTTTCCGTGAGCGTCGTGGTTCCCCATCAGGAAGTTGAGCAGCACGCAATAAAAGAGTTGAAGGAGGTCTTTCGCCGGACTGGATGACGCCCGGCGCACAAGTTCGAAACACTGGGCCAGATCCGGGCCTCCTTCACTCTGGTATTTGGTCAGGCTTGGTATCGCCAGGGCCTGGCAAAAATCCTCTTGATGCAGACGCTGCACGGATCCTTCGCGCAGGATTCGGTCATAGCGAGTAACCAACAGGCATCGATGCGGTCCCTGTTGGGTGACCTCGGCATCGCAAACCTTCAGCCCTAACGCTGAAGCCAGTTTCAAGCAATAGGCTTCGTTATCCGCCAATCCGGGGAAACGGTTGTGTTCGGGTTTGAGAATATGGGTGCTGGGTGACTCATGCAAGGGTATCGCGAACCCCGTGGCATCCGACAGCAAGGCCACTTTGTTTTGCGCTCCGGCCAGAGACAGTCGAATTTCCGCCTTTCCCGCCAGAAGCGGTCGTTGGGGCAATTGATCCAGAATGGCGATCAGGTCGGCATCCGAAATTGGCTCATATTCTTTTGTTGGGGTTGGAGGAGTTTGGTCAGGATCGATGATGGATGCCGCGCCGGCACACTCCCCGCCGATTTCCCGGAGCATGGCGAAATCATTGCGCGGGGTAATTCCCAGGTTCCTCGCAATGATTTCTCGATTATTTTCCTCGGGAAGCAAACCACCGAAAAACGGGGCGCACTCCTTTTGGTTGAACTTTTCCGCTCGCAGGGGCAAAGACTGCGACAGAGGGAGGCTCCCTTCTTTGGCCAGCCATTGAGGGTCGTAGTGGAATGACAGCTTCCCCTCACGGCTTTGGATGAGGACCCCGACCTGCTCACCCATAAGTATGACCTTTAACCGCTTCATGATTCACCGCCATTTAATTCCAGATGAAGGCCCAGGCAACTGGCGACGTGGAGTGCTTTGCCGATCTGGCAGGTAGGCTTTCCCCTTTCCAGGTCGGATATGAATCGAGGCGCGGTGTTCGCCGTCAGAGCGAGTTCCTGTTGCGTAAGCCCCTGTAAATTCCGGACTTGTCGAAGCGCCTTGCCAAAGTGTTCCGGATCATGAATGATGTGTTTCATTACTGATCGGTAATATCATACCTCTTACGGGGGTGTTGCAAGCAAAATATGACCGATCGGTAAGATTTATATAAAATAACGTGAATCCTTGGTTTTCAATACCGCTCGGTAATAAAGACAGTGAAGGAGGGTATGGGAGAAAAGCAGGGGTGGATCGAGGTATTGCGTTGAGGAAGGTTTTGCTTCATGTATGGTTTTACGCGATTGTCACCGGTTTGAGTCGTTGGGTTATCGGTTGGTAATTGGCGGAATCTGGATCGGGCGATGAATCAGCCCGATTACGGAAATACGAGGAGGTCGGAAGTTGGAAGTTCCCGCCTGCCCTGAGCCTGTCGAAGGTTAAGGGTCCCATCCGCGAGGGCTGAAGGCCCGACCTATCGCTTGTAACGAGCGGGTTTATCCCGGGATCCGGCGGCTGTGAGGTTCAGGGGAAAGGGGGGATAAATCCGGAAGGCCAGCAAGGGCAGTTAGGGGCGAAAGTTTCAGCGATCCTTTCGCATGCGGTTAAAGTGAGCTAAAGAAATTTTTCGAAAAAAATGAAAAATACGTTTGACAAACCATCGGGGGGGGGGGGGGGGGGGGATATTATATTATGTCTGATTAT
>JAIUMY010000012.1 GCA_022565335.1 Opitutales bacterium | reverse complement strand
CGTGGATTTTCATCCACGGCTATCCTCTTACCGTCCCTCTGGGACTTGTCAAATGCGTGTGCTTTCAACCCCAAAAAATTTCCATTGGTGTCACTTTTACCTCACTGGAATCAAGAGTTCTGAGGCTAGACTCGCCCCTCCAGGGGCAGCGGCGGTCTTGCGGCAGGGCTCGCCCTTGGGCGATGCCGTCGCGGCGAGGAACGCTGAAGGGTTTTCGAAGGGAACGCCCTCTCCGGTGCCTGCGCCAAGCTTTGGCCGGAGCGCAGGTCTCCACGGGCGACGCTTCGTCAAGTGGCCCGACAAGTGAGGAAAGAATTTTTCTATAAGGGAAACCGCCTGTCGGAGTGAAACCCGGCCTCCGCATGGAATATTTAATGCTGGCCAAGGCGCAGGGAATTCTGAACCTAAAAGCTTTATGAGTAACGAGGAGACTTTACACGATCGCAGCCCCATCACCTCGGCCGAGGCGCTTCAGGATTTTCCCTTGATGGAGGTCCCGATGGACTATCGTAAGAGCCTTTGGTCTACCTCGGTGGTTCTCCTGGGGTTCACCTTCTTTACCGCGACCATGTGGGGCGGGGGCAGTCTGGGGGTCGCCTTTCCCTTCGGTCAGTTGATGTGGGTGATCGCGCTGGGGAATCTTCTGCTGGGCGCCTATGTTGCCGCGCTGGGGTTTATTGCCTTCAAGACCGGCCTCAACTCGGTCTTGTTGGCGCGTTTCAGCTTTGGTGATACGGGGAGCCGGTGGCCGGATTTCGTTCTAGGGTTTACCCAGGTCGGTTGGTATGCCTGGGGCACGGCGACAATTGCGCTGGTTTTTGTACGCCTGCTCTCCTGGCCGCAAGGGCTCACCATTCCCTTGATGATTTTCTTTGGCCTGGCCTTTTGCTGGACCGCCTTGGTTGGTTACCGGGGACTGGAGAGGCTATCGCTGGTTTCTGTTCCCTTGATGCTGGTTCTCCTTTTCTGGAGTTTCACCATCGCCAGTCGTGACGCCGGCGGCCTGGCGGGGTTGCTTTCGCTGGAACCGGTTGAATCGCTGACCCTCGGTGCTGCGATAACGATTGTTTTTGGCACCTTCGTTAGTGGAGGCACCCAGGCGACCAACTGGACCCGATTCGCCAAAAGTGGTAAAATTGCGGTCATTGCCAGTTTGTTGGCCTTCTTTGTAGGCAATGGGCTCATGATCTTTACCGGCGCCTTCGGGGCGATGGTTTACCAGCAAGCCGACATCGTAGAGGTGCTGGCTCTGCAGGGGCTGCTTTTTGCCGGAATCCTGATGCTCTTTTTGAATATTTGGACCACGCAGGACAACACCGTTTACAATTTCTCGGTGGCCGGGTGCAATTTGTTTCGCAGCGAGAAGAGAAAGACCCTGACCATTATCGGTGCGGCGATCGGCACGGTTCTGGCGGTTCTTGGTTTCTATGACTGGTTGGTTCCGTGGCTCCTGCTTCTGGGCACCTTTATACCCCCCATTGGCGGGGTGATCATGGCCGACTTTTTTTATAAGCACAAAGGGCAATACCCCCTGCTTAGCTCGGTTAGGATGAAAAAATTTAATTTTTCCGGCCTGGCGGGTTATGTGATCGGCGCCGCCGCGGCTTATTTTTCTCCCGGGGTGCCGCCGGTCAATGGCATTCTTGCCGCCGCCGCCGGCTATATTCTGGCCGATATGATTCTCAGCGCCGCCGGATGGAAACAGGAACACCTGCAGCACTCCGGCGAGCGGAGGCGTTCCGGGTGAGCAGAAGATTTTCTCTTTCTCGGAAGCCCCCCCGCAGGAGCGAAACCCGACGTCCTTTCGGTGGGCAGGTGGAACTTGTTCCTCTGCGGAGCAAGAATGGTTACCCCACCATGGGAAGGAAGGGAACAGGCTCAATTGCCTTGGCTTTGCAGGAGGTGCTGGAAATACCCCTGAGCATGAGAGAGATCATCGTAGCTGCCTTGTTCCAGGATTTGGCCGGAGGACATGACAATGATGCGGTCGGCCTTTTTCACGGTGCTGAGCCGATGGGCAATGGTGATAACCGTCCGGCCCCGGGAAAGATTGTCGAGCGCATCCTGAATCAGCCGTTCACTCTCATAGTCGAGAGCCGAAGTGGCTTCGTCCAAAATTAAGATTCGCGGATCCCGCAAAATCGCCCGGGCAATGGAGAGGCGTTGCCGCTGCCCTCCGGAAAGCATGGTACCGCGTTCGCCGACTTCAGTCTCATATTGTTCGGGCAGTTTTTTGATAAATTCATCGGCATTGGCGAGACGAGCCGCCTCTTCGACTTCCTCCCGCGTGGCACCGAAACGGGCAAAGCGGATATTGTCGAAAATAGAGCCCGACAGCATGAGGCTTTCCTGCATGACGATGGCGCAATGACGGCGGAGCCAACGCATGTTGATATCCCGCTGGGGAATACCATCGATCAGGATCTGTCCTGATTTGGCTCCATACAGGCCGAGGACCAAATTGGCGATGGTACTTTTTCCGGAGCCGGAGGGACCCACCAACGCGACATGCTCGCCCGCGCCGATATCGAGATTTACTTCACGGATAGCGGGATCGCTGGTCTTGTCATAAGCAAAGGATACATTCTCAAAGGTGATCCGGCCCTCAAAAGGGTTGGGTTTGCGGACCCCTTTCCAATCCTCCACATACTGACTGGTCAAGAGTTCGCGCAGGGAATAAAAGGCCTCTTTCCCGACGAAGTATTGCTGACTGAAATTCAGAAACAGCTGCACCGGCATGAGGATGATCGGCAGTCCCGCCATAAAGGCGAAAAGGGTTCCGAGAGTCAGGTGTCCGTAAATCACCATGTAGGCTCCACCAGCCACCACCAAGAGGGAGAGCGCCTGGGTTGCCACGGTGGCAAACGCACCAAAGCTGTTATTGATCGCAATCTGATCGGTGCGGGAGCGGGCGTAGTCCAGGCTGGTTTCCTCGATGGTGCCGATGGCGTTGCGTTCCTGTCCATACCCCCGCACCAGGCGAAGAGCGGATATGTATTCGCTCGCGGTACCGGTCAGTCGTTCCCGGGCCTCCCTCATGGCCCGATTCTTGACTTGGATACGCATAAAGAAAAACCGGCGACTGAAATAGTAAAGAGGTACGATAGCCAAAATAATGAGCGATAGTTGCCAGTTCAGAAAAGTCAGAAGGATGATAATGGAAAGACTGTAGAGAATGTTCGGCAGCAACTGGTTCAGCATGGGCATGATCACTTGCTCCACATTCTGGGTATCAAAGGCGTATTTGGACAACAGTCGTCCCGCTTTCTGCCTGTCCAAATACCCGAAATGCAGAAACTGAAGCTTGTGGAAAATGCGGGAACGCAATTCCAGAATCATCCTCGCCACCACCCGGGCGATGGCTCCGGCACCCTCGACGGTGAACACCCAGTGCAGAAAAAGAAGCCCGATGAACATCAAACTGATGCTGATAATCCCGGCGACATTGGCACTCTTGACATGCTCATCGATGATGACCTGAAAGAAAAAGGGAAAAGGCGCGATCACGATGGTTCGGGCCAAGGCCAAAAACAGTCCCGGCATGAGGGCGCGGCGATAACTCCACACAAATTGAAAAAGGGTGTCGGAAGTGAATTGTTCGTGGTTGTTTTGTTTCGATGTACACATTACGCAAAGAAGTTTCCGGAAGGCCTCGCCCCGGAAACAGAAAAAGGGTTTATTCGAGGCCGCGGATTTCGGTACGGTGACCAGTCATGACCTGCCAGAGGTTACGGCTGCCGAGAATTACCTCGACCTCCAGACCCGATCCATACACCAGCGGGTACGGGCTCTTTCCCACCTCAATATCGATTTCAAAGACCCGCTCGCCCCGGGCCGCCGTTTCCTCGCGATGGGCTTCCCGGCCTACCCGTTGTACAGTCCCATACACATAGCCCTCCAAGGGGGAATCAAAGACCGCGGAATTCATCCGCACCGGGGTGCCCGGCGTTATGAGGTCGATATTCCTCTGCCCCAAATAGGCACGGACCAGTTTCGGACGGTCAGGATTGATGACGTGGCCCAGGGTTTGTCCACGGGACACCGCCTGATAAGGGTGGCGAACCTGTACATTGCTGATAAAACCATCCGCCGGACTACGAAT
Organism: Opitutales bacterium; assembly: GCA_022565335.1. Lineage (GTDB taxonomy): Bacteria > Verrucomicrobiota > Verrucomicrobiia > Opitutales > T3Sed10-336 > JAIUMY01. The sequence goes on along the minus strand of JAIUMY010000012.1, from coordinate 45,043 downwards.
TTTACGCTCTTCGATCTGCCTTTGCAGAAGTTCTTTTCTCTTTTCCAGGAGCGCCAATTGCTGGGTGATCCCGACAATTCGGTGTTGGTAATTTTCCCTCGCCAGGGAAAGGAAGCCCTCTTCAAGTAACTCACTTAGGTAGGTCCAGTCCATTTGCTCCATTTGATCGCGCAGCAGAGCCAGTTCCTCCTGCCGGACTTGCAAAGCGGAAATCGCCTGCCGAGCCTCCAGTTCCGAGTACCGCACCAAGAGATTCTCCCGCTTGGCAATGATCTCCTCAAGAACCGCCAACTTCTCCGACGAGGTTTGCAAATCAAGAAAATCGGGCGTTTGGCCGACTTGTCGGAGGGCCAATTGCGCGGCCATTTTCTCCGCCTTCAATTGCTCCTTCTGTTCCTCAAGCCGCAGTCGCTCCTCCTGTAGGTCGTCATCGCGCATTTGCCATAAAAGCTGCCCTTGAAAAACCTTCCCGCCTTCCGTCACCTGAACACTGGTCACCCAGGCATCGAGGGGCGATTGGATTTCCCATTCCTCTTCCGCCATCACGACTCCATCCCCCGGAACCGAAAACTCCGAGCGAAGGAAAAAAATCCCCAAGAGGAAAACAACCAGACCCAAAAACGCAAAAAGCCACCGTCCCCAGTGGAATTTTTTGCCGCCCGTAAGGGCGATGACGCTCTCTGCATTAGTCAAATCATTCATTACCGAAAAACCCCCTGAAACATCCAATTCGCGGAAAGCCCAGGGGGAAAAGAAAAACAAAAAAGAAGTATGTGTTCTGTGGTATGACCCACAGAAATCCAAAAGTATCCCTTATTTTTTATTTTTTTGCGAACAATAAAGGGCCACGCATTGCAATATTTTACGCATTTACGCATGCGTTACATCCTTGCCACAATTTCGTCACTTGTTCTTACTGGATCTGTAATGATGCTGAAACAGAAGTCATGCGGTCCCATCAGGACCTCCTGGGGAAATGCCTTTGTCGAGCAACGGCACAACCCGCGACAAACGCTTTGCCATGAATCGCCATAGAGTTCTGTTTCTGCTGAAGGTTGCCTCGATCTTCCTATGTCTCTACCTGTTCGTCGTTGGCGTCGGCGGAATGGGCGAGGCGTTCAAGCTTTTCGGAAAAGACTTTGCCGACCGGGTATTGACCGCTACCAGCAATCCGTTAACGGCGCTTTTCATTGGCATCCTGGCGACCTCTTTGGTTCAAAGCTCCTCCACGTCAACGTCCATTATAGTCGGGATGGTTGCCGGGGGCGCCTTGTCGTTGGAGGGGGCGGTCTTTATGATCATGGGGGCAAACATCGGAACTTCGATCACCAGCATGTTGGTGTCCCTCGGCCATGCCAGCCGACCCGAAGAGCTACGCCGGGCTTTTTCCGCATCCACGGTACATTCCTCTTTCAATCTCTGCGCCGCACTCGTTCTTTTCCCGCTGGAGTTGGCCACGGGGTACCTTCGGCATACCGCCAAGCTTTGTGGCGACCTTTTTGAAGGGGTGGGCGGAATGCGTTTGAGCAATCCGCTCAAAGCGGCCACCGAGCCGACCATCGACTTCCTTGCCTGGATTGTTCAGGGACAGCCTATTTTGCTGCTCGTTCTGACCATTGTCCTTACCTATGGCATGCTGCTGTGCATTGTAAAATTGCTGCGGAGTCTGGTGCTGCACAAGCTCGAAGCCTTTTTCGACAAGCACCTTTTCCGCAACTGGCGGCGGGCGATGTTTTTCGGGCTTTTCTTTACCTTCGCGGTGCAGACCAGTTCGGTCCCCACGGCGCTGGTCGTCCCGTTGGCGGCCGCCGGAATTTTGCGGCTGGCACAGGTCTATCCCTACTGTCTCGGCTCGAACATGGGCACCACCATGACGGCGATGCTGGCGGCCCTGGCGACCGGCAACAGTGTGGCCATTGTCGCGGCCTTCAGTCATTTACTCTTTAATGTCACCGGGATTGTCGTTATCTGGTCCATTCCTCCCTTGCGCCGTATTCCGATGCGGATTGCCGAATTCTGCGGAAATACCGCTTTTCACAAAAGATGGTTTCCCTTTGCGGTGGTCGCGGGAATATATTTTATCATCCCCTTCCTGGGGATTCTACTCCTCCCCTAGCTTCCAACCCCTCATCCAATATCAACTATGTGGCGTAATTTTCTCCAATACTTTCAACGCGATAACCTTCTAACCCAGGCTCTTGATGAATCCCACCGAATGCTACGCCTGGACTTGGAAATGTACCAAGCCTCGGTCCATTCCCTGCGGGAACATGAGCAAGGAGGCTTCGATATCGATGTATTGCAAAAGGACAAGGAGATCAACCGATTCGAGCGGGAGGTCCGACAAAAGGTCCTGACCCATTTAACCGTAAGCGGGGCCTCGGACCTGCAGTCCGGCCTGGTTCTGGTGAGCATCATTATTGATATCGAACGAATCGGCGACTACGCCAAAAACATCTATGATTTGGCGCAGTACCATACGGCCCGTCTTGATGCCGGGTCTTTGGAGGAACGCCTGACTACCGTCGAGAAGAAGACCACGGATATTTTTTCCTCCACCGTAAAGGCTTTTCAACACCATGACATCGATTTGGCGCGGGACGTGATGCATTGGTACAAAGATTCCTTATCAAAGGAATGCGAGGATATCATTCGCCATATCATTGAAGGGAAAGCCCCGGACCTCGAGGCCCCGACGGCCACTGCGGTTTCCCTTTATGCCCGCTACTTGAAAAGAATCGGCGGCCATTCCCGGAATATCGTGACCAGTGTGGTCAACCCCTTTCACCGGATTGGCTACAAGGAGAAAAAGTTGGGAGAGCTCTGAGGAAAACGCGGGCTCTACCATCGTTCCTGTGGGGGGCTCCCCTTGTGCAGGGCCGCCTGTGGAGACCCTGCACTCTTGCCAAAGGCTTCCGCAGGCCGCTGGACAAGGCGTTTCCTTGGGAAGTGCCCTCGCCCAATCCCTCCGCGACGGCATCGCGCAAACGCGAGCCCTACCAAGACATCCCTTGGGCGACCGAAAAAAGGTTCAGGACTTGATGCCGTTTTCGTGCAGGATCTCGCGGATAATGGTCTCCAATGCCTCGTAGGAATAGCGTTCGGCGGCGGATTGAAAATTCTTTTCCACCGCAGTCTTGCGCAGATTTGGCTCCTGGAGGTAGGTGATGACTTGATCGGTGGCCGCGCGAACACGTTCCCCGGGAACGGTTACCAAATCGCGGTCATCCCGCGGGCCCAACTCCGTTCCCAGCGAAACGACCTCGAATCCGGCCTCCCGCAAGTCGGTGACATAGACCGGATATTCAAAGAGAAGAACGGGCTTTTTGGCGTAAACGGCCTCGATCAACTGGTTCCCCCAACCCTCCCAATAACTCGGATAGGTGACAAAATCGGCGGCCACATAAGAGTCCCAGAGGGAATAAATCTTCCGCCCATCCTCTTTCCCCCGGCTATGCTTGACCTGATCCGCACACCAGATGATTTTAACGCCCAATTCATCAGCTTTGGCCTGGAGGCTGGCGGCATAACTGCCACTCAAACCGATCACCTCAACATACCCGGCGCAAACCAAAACGATCTGCTCCCCGGGGCCAAAAGTTCGCCCATCATAAAGAGGACAGGCCTCCAGACGGTGGCGATTTTCCGGTTTTTGCAATTCGGCAATCACCTCAATAGCCAGCTCGATGCCCTTGCGGTCGAGAACCCGGGTGGCTTGGAGGAAAAACAAATCATGGGGACCGAGTCCAATGGCTTCACGGAAATCGGCGTTGTACTCATCGGCTTCCCAGCTGGGTTGTTGAAAATCGAAAACGTTGGGCACCACGCGGGAATCAACGCCTTTGCGGGCTTTCAATTCCCGCTGCCCGATGCGATTGATCACACAATGACTGATTTGCGGAGCTACCGGTGGGGCATATTTTTCATAAAATTCGATCACTTCGGGGCAAGTTGGATAGACTTCCCCGCTGTCTTCCCACCAGAAATCGTGATTGTGGCAAACCGCTTTCACGCCCGTTTCCTCCAAGGCCTCCACCAAGGCTTTCATTCCCGGCAAATTGTACCCTACGGAAACCAGGTTGTTGGGAAAAACAAGATCGATGTTTTCCTTTTGTAAGAACTCCACGATGCGCGGTTTGATCTTCGCCGCATGGGCCGTGACCTCGTCCATGAGGGCCTTCCCGTTGGGATAATCCTTTAATTCCCGGGTGGCATTGTGGAGAATCCGGTTGGTGGTGGGGTCGAGGGGGTAGAGTTCGGGGATAAAATATCCGTCCGGAGCATCCTCATTACCCGCCAGGTAGAGAACTTTATGCCCCAGGCGTTCAAGAATCAGCCGCCATTTGTCGACCTCCAGGGAAACCCCGTCGGTACGCCCCAGGCGATGTTGAATAAAGGCGATTGTAGCCATAATGATAAAAGGTTTTTGGTTAACTGAGTAAACGAATTCCTGGCGAGCCGGAGAACTCGGCTCAGGTGGGATTGACTTTCTGCCGGTTGCGCATTTTCTCGGCGTTGAAGATGGAACGGAAATTTTGATAATCCTCCTCCCGGGTTCCGGACAAAAGACAGTAGTCGTAATAGCGCCATTGGCGGATCTCTTCTTCGGCGTTCTTCAAACGCCGTTGTATTTCGGCTTGCTCGTCCTGAGCCCGGTCTTCTAGCCGACGGCGAATTTCCGCCGTCGAAGGGGGACAAACGAAAACGGTAACCAATTTGCCGCGAAGAAGATCATCCGCCCGGACTTCCTTCCGAAAGGTCGTCGCGCCCTGCACATCGATATTTAAGAGAAGGTCTTGGTTTTCCTGAATCTTTCCGCGGACTTCACGGCGCAAGCATCCATAATAATGGTTATGGACCCGGGCCCACTCGAAGAACTCACCATTTTCGATGCGCTCGCGAAAGCCATCCTCGGAAAAAAAGTAATAATCCTTACCATCGATCTCTCCTTCCCGGGGAGGCCGACTGGTGGCGGTGACAATGCGGGCCACTTCAGGGTTATCGGCCAGAAGACGGTCGCAAAGAGTGGTTTTTCCGCTTCCGGCAGGTCCACTCACAATAAACAACAAGCCTTCGGTTTTGCGGGTCAGGACCACACCTTCTTCGGCCGAGGAAGATTTCACGATACTCATAAATCAATCAATAGCTCAGAGGTAGAACAAAAAGGAACAGGCCGTAGCCGAGAAACAATCCTCCGGTCAGGCGAAAACGGAAGGGCTCCTGCCAAATCCACTCAAAGAAATCCCGCAAGCGAAAGGGGGACAGGGTGAGATAAAGAGCCAGAATGATCCCCAGGTAAACCGGGGTTACCATAAACAAGCGGCTGAGAGGCTCCTGCATGAAGGCGGCCCCCAGAAAAACATTGGCCAGAAGCAGGAAAAGGATACAGGCCGCCCGAACGGAGAGAAAATCTTTGGCATACAGACAACTCAACACGGCAAGGGCGGCAAAGACTAAAAATAAAATCCCCCGGAACTGACCGAAGTCGGCTTCCCCCAAATGCCACACATGCCAAAGAAACCAGCCTCCGGCAATCGTCATAAGCACCCAGGAGGCGGTTTCCGAGCGGGGGAAAATTCGGGTCCAATAGCGCACCTGTTCGTGCCCCGAAACCAGAAAGGCTCCGGCAAGGAGAAACAAAAACCCGAGAAAAGTGGTAGCCAACGTTAAGGACATAAGCGCAGGAGGAGAGTTTGTGAGTTATCTGGCGCTGGTTGAGGAGAGAACCTCCTCCGGCGCTACCGCGCTTTCGGAAATCACCGGTTCCCCGTACAACGCGCTCACCGTAGCCCGATCCACCCGAACCGGCAACAAGGTCCCGATGAGGCGATCCTGGCCGGGGAAATGGACCACCCGATTGCCCCGGGTACGCCCCATGAGGGCATCGCCTTTTCGGCTGGGCCCTTCCACGAGAACCTCTTGCACGCTACCTACCAGAGACTGGTTTCGGCGCAGCGAATTTTCGTGCAACAACTGCAACAGCCGTTGGTTTCGCTCTTCTTTGACCTCGTCGGGCAAATCCCCTTCCATTTCGGCCGCCGGAGTGCCACTGCGCGGGCTATATTTGAAGATGTACGCCATATCGTAGCTGACTTCCTGAAAAAGATCGCAGGTTTCCTGAAAGTCCTCCTCGGTCTCCCCCGGGAAGCCGACAATGATGTCGGTGGAAAAATACATGTCCGGAACACTGCGCCGCAGACTGGCCACGATATCCAGGTATTTTTCCCGCGAATACGGACGGTTCATGGCCTTGAGGATCCGATTGGACCCGGATTGCAGGGGCAGATGCACGCATTCACACAATTTGTTGAGGCGGCGAAAGGCGTCGGCCAGGTCCTGGCGAAATCCGCGCGGGTGCGGCGAGGTAAAACGAATACGGTCGATACCCTCAATTTGCTCAATTTCCTCGAGAAGTTGCACAAAGGCGCCCTTTCCGTCCTTGCGCGGAATCACCCCTTGGCCATAGCTGGTCACGATCTGTCCCAAAAGAGTCACTTCCCGGGTTCCCCGGGCGGCCAATTCCTCCACTTCCCGAACGATTTGGGGAATCGGGCGGGAGCGCTCGCTGCCCCGGGTCTTGGGAACGATACAGAAACGGCAGGCCATATTGCAGCCCTGCATGATGGAGACGAAAGCGGAAACCTTCCGGCTACCTTCCAAATGCTCTTTGATTTCGTTTTGGGACCCTTCCTCTTCCTCCAAATCGACAATCGAGGAGGGTTTGGGAATCCCCTCGTCACGTTGGGATTGTAGTTTTTCCAGATACTCCGGAACGTGGTGATAGCGCTGAGTGCCGACGATAAGGTCCACATCCGGCAATTGGTCCAAGAGCGTGGCTCCGCGATTTTGGGCCATGCAACCCATAAAGCCAATAATGAGGTTGGGGTTTTCCCGCTTCCGCTTGGCCAGATAGCCCATTTTGCCGATAGCCTTTTGCTCGGCTTGGTCCCGCACGCTGCAGGTGTTCAACAAGATAACATCCGCCTCTTCCTCCCGGTCCAAAATGGTATACCCCTTCTCGCGCAGCATGGACGCCACGGCTTCCGAGTCGCGCTCATTCATTTGGCATCCATAGGTCTTGATATATACCCGATTCATAGAAAAAAGATTTCATCTTAAAGAATCGACCCCACGGGTCAACCCCACATACGCACCCTTGGCGGGACCGGTTTTTCGGTATGGTGGCGGGCCCGGCCTCCGACGAAACAGCCAATAACCTGGGGGATCGGCAAACTTAGATCACGTATTCGGGATCTTTGGGGCGGTCATCGGACGGCTCAGCTTCCGCTTGGTCTTTGTTTTTGTCTTTCTCGCGGTCGTAAAAAATCCGGATGTCGGGGCTGCTGGTTTGCAGCAAGTGGGCGGCGCGCATGAGTGCCCGTTTGGTGCTCATGGTGGGATTGTTTTCGGCCTGAAAGATATTTTCCCGTCCGATCTTATCGGCGGTGCCGCTATTGATAATGACCCGTTCGACATCCGGAGTGATGCCGCTAATTATGATGAACCGGTTGGTTTTGTTGAGATATTCGAGCAATTGCTGGAGGGCGAAAACGGCGGTGGCATCCAGGTGCCGGGCATTCTTGAGCCGGAGTATGAAAACCCGAATATCCTGATCGTTGGCGATGCGGCGAATTTGGTCCTGGAACAACTCGGAAGCCCCGAAAAACAATTCCCCCTCAACGTGAATGATGGAAATCTGGTTGTTGTTCCGTTGCTTCTCATCTTCAACCGCGCGCAATTCCCCCCCATCATCAAAAGCGTATTCGACCAAGGCGGGACTTGCCGCTTTTTTCAGAAAGAGAACCAGCGAAGTTCCAACCCCGATGAAAATGGCATTTTCCAGACTGAAGAAGAGCGTACTCCCCAAAGTCACAAAAAAGACCGTGGCATCGGAACGGGTGGAAAATACGGAAATACGAATGGCCTCCGGACTGATCATGGAGGCGGCGGCCAGAATGAGCAGTCCCGCCAGGCAGGCAATGGGAATGTAATTGGCGAATTGCCCGGCAAAAAGGACGATCAAAGCCAGCGAAATCCCCGCGAGAAGGCAGGCCACCTGGGTCTTGCCACGATTGTTGAAATTGGTTCCCGACAAGACAAAGGAACCCGAATTCGGCATACTGCCGAAAAGCCCCGCCATAAAGTTTCCGGCCCCCAGGCCCACCATTTCCTGATTGGGGTTGATGCGCTGACCGGTTCGGGAGCCGATATTTTTCGCCAGGGACACATTCTGCAAACTTGCGAGAATGGCAATGGCCAGCGCCGGGGTGATCAATTGGGGAATCAACCCGAGGGATCCGGCAATCGCCCCCAAACCGTCCGGCGCGGGCAGTTTGGATTCCAGGGCCCCGATGTCCTCAACAATCCGTAAGCCCAGCCGGTCTTGCAGGTGAAAAAGAGCACTGAGCAGACCAAAGAAAGCCACCAAAACGAGGGGGGCAGGCAAACGCGGCATTTTCCGCTTCAAACCAATGATTACTAAAATCGTAAATATCCCGATAAAGAGCGCAGGCAGGTTGAAATACCCCTGCGCTACTTCATAGACGAAGGAAATCAGAAGTTCGAAAAAATTCGCCTGACTCGGCTTGTAGGTCTGGGCGAGGGTACTGACCTGATTGGCAATAATCAAAAGGGCCACCCCCGTCGAAAAGCCCACAATAACCGACCGGGAAATGAAACGGGTAAGGTTCCCCAGTTTCACCAATCCCGCACCGATCGTCATCAACCCCACCAAGAGCGCCAGCAAAATAGCTACGCTTTGCGGATTCTCCGCGCCGGTAGTGACCACCACACTGGCAAACAATAAACAAATGGTCGTGCTCGGCGCTGACGTTACATTCCTCGACGAAATAAACAGGGCCGAGAAAATCATCGCCATGATGGCGGAGTTCAAAAGGATCTGCGGGGGCAAGCCGGCGATCAGGGAATACCCGAGAACGACCGGAACAGCGACCATGCCGGTAGTCAACCCGGCTACCAAATCATTCCCGAATTTCCCTCTGGAATAGTGGTGTAATTCCCGCAACAAAGGGAGGGAGTTTTGTAAAACTCCTTCTTCTTCCTTGGCGCGGTTAGGCCTCTTGGGTGAGTCCGTTTCGGTCATTCTGCAGCGATTTCGTCAGGTGTTCAAAAGGAAGACCTTGCAAGAACCTCGCTTACTGGGCAAGCCCCATCTTTTCCAGAATTCGCTGCAAGTCGTCATTTCCCCGGTATTCGATAATCAACTTCCCTTTTTTGGGAGAATGCTGAAGCTTTACCGGAGCGCTGAGCCGGGAGGCGAGGTCTCTTTCGAGAGCCTGCACCGCGGTGGATTCGACGGGGCTGGCGGAAGCGCCACCCGGGGCACGGGTGGACCCACCGTTTTTGCGAGCTTGCAGAGCTTTTTCCAAGGCCCGGACACTCAAGCCCTCCTCGATTACGCGGCGACCCAGAAGAAGTCGGCTTTCGGATTCCTCCACCCCCAAAAGCAACTTTGCATGACCAATGCTGAGCAGTCCCTTGCTGACAAAGGACTGCAATTCGGGCTCCAGACGAAGGAGGCGCAGAGCATTGGCAACCGAGGCCCGCGCCTTGCCGACGCGTTCGGCAACAGCCTCCTGAGTCAGGTCGAAGTCTTCCAACAAGCTGAGGTACCCGTGGGCTTCCTCGATGGGGTCGAGCCCTTCGCGTTGCAAATTTTCAATCAACGCCAGAGAAGCCGCGGAGGCATCACTCACTTCCATCACTCTGGCCGAAATGGTCGCCAGACGTAGGCGCTGGCAAGCCCGCCAGCGCCGTTCCCCGGCAATCAGCTCAAACTGCTTCCCATTGGGACGGACCACAATCGGCTGCAACAAACCCTCCGAGCGAATGCTTTCGGACAATTCGTGCAGCGCGTCTTCTTCGATTTGTTGCCGGGGCTGGTACGGGCTGGGAACGATGTGACTGACCGGAATTTCCTGAAACCCCGGCAGCAAAGCCTCCGGCTTATCTTGCGAGGGCGCTTTTTTGGGCGGGCTCGAGGGTTTCTTTCCGGAAACGGACTTTTTGGCGGGAGCGGAGCGGCGGGAAGCTTTTTTCGGTGCGCTGGAGGCACTCTCCGAAGAGCGTTTGGCGGCAGGCGCGGAAGAGTTGGAAGACTTTCCTCCGCCGGCCAACAACCCTCCCAAACCCCGGCCTAATCGTGATTTTTTTGCAGGCATAAATTCTTAATCTCTTTGTGGGATGAACAAGGTTTGCCCCACCTGGATGGACTCCGGACGGGCGATTCGGTTGGCGTTTTGAATATCGCGGACAGTGCTGTTGTGGCGACGGGCTATTCCGGAGAGGGTCTCTCCCCGTTCGACCACATGGGTGATGCCTTCCCGCGGGTAATCGTCGCTGAATTGGAAGTCCGTCTCCGTTGCCCGCGGAGAGGGTCGACTGGAAATGGCCTGGCGCAGGGCGTCGAGTCCTTTCTGGGTCTGTTCGGCCAGTTCCTCAATCATGCGTCCGGTCTCGGATAGAATACTCTGCCTATTTTCCCGGAGGGCTTTTTGTTGGTTCTCCCGCAGTTCGGCCCGCAAACGCTCCAAGTCTTGTTTACTGGCATTTTCTCTGCGCTGACTGTCCCGCAAGGCCTCCTTGAGCTTTTCGTTTTCCCGGGCCAATCCCCGAATACGGTCTTCCTGCCGGGCCACTTCGCGCTGAAGGGCGCGGAGATCGTCACGCAAGAGATCGAATTCGGAACGGGATACACCACTAGCTGGCTGCGCCTCACGGTTTTGTCCTTGAAGAGCAGACGATGCAGGGCCTTCGGGCAGGCCAATTAGAGTAATGCAGAAAACTACAAGTAAAGTTCGAATCCTCATAGGTTAGTTTTTAAGCGGAGGGGGATTAAATAGCAAGAGGAAGGATACCAACCTTTTGGCGTTGCCAAAATGAACGCAAAGGTTCTAGGACTTAGGGTAAATGTCTCTCCGCGTCTCCCTTTTCACGTTTTTTTGGGGCCTTCCGGCAATCTTTTCGGTAGGACTTCTTCCCCTTCAGGCGGAGGAACGATACGCCCTTCCGCGGTCCTGGGATGACCTGGGCGAAATCAACCGTTGGACATTCAGCTCGGGAGCGGCGGTGATTACATCAAACACCATCGACGAATTGCTTCGCGGATCCTTTCAGCGCACCCGTGGGGAGGCCGGTGGAATGCTTTACCTCATAGGAGCCTCCTACACTCTAGTCGAACCCGAGATCACTTTCCAGGAGCGTTCCTTTTTTCCACAATTCGAAGCCGTTGCGGTCGCAGGCCTTACCAATGAAAACGGGCGCTCTTCTTTCCGAGAATGGCATTTGGGGACGAGCCTCCGGTGGAAGGATTTTCCCTGGAACGATTTCGTCTATACCAATTTCGAGACCGGGGTCGGGTTTTCCTATCTGGAGAAGATTTATCTTATTGAGGAGGAAAGACATCCTGACCGCAGTCGTTCCCATTTGCGATTTTACTGGCCCATCGAAGTTTCCCTGGCGCACCCCAACCACCGCGAGCACCAGTTTCGCCTTTTTATTCACCACACTTCCGGAGGTCGTCTTCTGCAAAAGGGGGGATCCAATCATGTGGGCATTGGCTATCGATACGTTTTTGGGGAGCGATGAGATTTCCGCCACCCCACCTTTGGCCCCAAAAAACCTTTTCAAATATCTTTAAATAAGTCGTTGACAGAAGCTGACATTGCTTTTGGCTAAAACTTTTTCAGCCACCGGTTCCCAGGTCTGCTTGCAGACATTTTCTCTCTCTTTTCGCCGGTGGAACCTTTTTGCGTTGGTAATTATGAGTGATCAAAAATCTCCCTCACCTCCGGATTCCCCTGATGGGAAAAAGGAATTGGAAAACCTGGAGCCCATTGAACCCGTTGGCCTGATCCCGACAGACTACGAGATCGGGCAGGATAATATCCGGCGGCGCATCGGAAATCTATCTCTGGATATCCACAATCCGGTGTTTGTCATCTCGGGTGGATTGGTGACCCTTTTCGTCATCTTTGCCCTCATTTTCCGGGATCAGGCGGTCGAATTTTTCCCGGACCTGCGGGTGGCCGTAACGACAAACTTCGACTGGTTGTTTATCGGCGGGGCGAATATTTTCGTTCTTTTTTGTCTTTTCCTCATCATCTCTCCCTGGGGTAAAATCCGTTTGGGCGGGGTCAATGCCAAACCGGACTTTTCCTATCCCGGATGGTTTGCCATGCTCTTTGCCGCGGGCATGGGCATCGGTTTGATGTTTTACGGAGTCAGTGAACCCCTGGACCATTTCCAAACCGCTCTTGGCGGCACCACCGTAGAGGAGGACGGGACCCGTTCTGACTGGGCCCCCCTGGGGGCCGCCGAGGGAGATGAAGCCGAAGCACGGAAATTAGGGATGGCGGCCACCGTTTTCCATTGGGGATTACATCCCTGGGCTATCTATGGGGTTTTGGCTCTGGCCCTGGCTTTATTTTCCTACAACAAGGGTCTTCCTCTCACCATTCGGTCGGCCTTTTACCCCATTTTCGGGGACCGGGTTTGGGGATGGACGGGGCATATTATCGATATTCTGGCGGTCTTTGCCACCCTCTTTGGTTTGGCGACCTCTTTGGGGATAGGGGCGCAGCAAGCCAATGCCGGTCTAACCGAACTCTTCGGCATGCCCGGCGGGGCCGAATGGCAGTCGGTGCTCATCGTAGGCATTACTATAGTAGCCTTGGTATCAGTCTTGCGCGGCTTGGAAGGAGGAGTCAAAAGACTCTCCGAAATCAACATGGTCTTCGCCTTTGGCTTGTTGTTTTTCGTTTTGGTCCTTGGGCCAACAGCCTTCATTTTGAGTAACTTCGGAGAATCTTTGCTGGCTTATATGCAACACCTCCCCGCACTCTCCAATCCGGTCGGCCGTGAGGACGTGAACTTTTCCCAAGGCTGGACTTCCTTTTACTGGGCCTGGTGGATTTCCTGGTCTCCTTTCGTAGGCATGTTTATCGCCCGGGTCTCCAAAGGACGCACGGTGCGGGAATTTGTCATTTGCGTATTATTGGTCCCCTCGGTGGTCTGCGTTTTCTGGATGTCGACCTTCGGCGGGGCCGCCATTCAGCAGTTCATTGGCGGCTTTGAAGAGGCCGCCAGCGCCGACTTGCCCGTTCAGCTTTTCAAAATGCTGGAGGATTTCCCTCTCACGGCCCTTACCTCTTTCATCGGAATTGCCCTGGTCATCGTGTTCTTCGTGACTTCCTCGGACAGCGGGTCTTTGGTTATTGATACCATAACCGCCGGGGGTAAAGTCGATGCCCCGGTTGGCCAAAGGCTTTTCTGGTGTATTTTCGAAGGTTTGATTGCCATCGTCCTTCTGCTTGGTGGTGGTCTGGTCGCCCTGCAGGCCATGGTTTTGACCACCGGTCTCCCCTTTGCCATCATATTATTGGTACTCTGCGTGACCATCGTCATGGGGCTCATCAAAGAGAAGCAGGCCCTCCACGCCAATGGGGTGACCCTGGGCGAAGAGAAAAGCTGAGTAAATCTTTCACCAAAAAAGCCTGCCCTAAATCAGGGCAGGCTTTTTTTAGGTCTCACGATTCAGTTTTACTCAAAATCCAAATTCGGTCTGTCCGGTGCCATAGCGTTGCCGGGCATCCTCGAGGGCTTTTTTCATTTCCATTTCCTCCAGCAGGTCGAAGAGTTCCTGAAAATTCCCGGAATGTCTTTCCGGTTCTGGAATCGGCAAGCTCCCCCGTAAGCGGGTTAGCTGCAAATTCTTCTCCAGGAGTTCCCTCTGCGAGGCCACCAATTCCTGAAAACGCTTGGGTTGAAGGTCTCCGGCATTTTCCATAATGCCGTCCAGTGAACCATACTGGGAAAGCCATTTAACAGCGGTTTTTGGTCCCACGCCCGGCAAGCCGCGAATATTGTCGGAGACGTCGCCGATGAGGGCCAGGTAATCCGCCACTTGGTCGGGGCGAACCCCGAATTTTTTCTCCACCCCATCGCTGTCGAGCAGAGACCAGCCCTTTTTCGGGTTGGCCGAGGGCGGGGGCAAAAACAGGAAGATGCCGTCCCGGACACATTGGGCGAGATCTTTGTCCGCACTGACAATGCGCACCTCACAATCCTCTCCGGCGGCCAGCTTATTGGCCATGGAGGCAATCAAATCGTCCGCTTCAATCCCGCTCGTCGAGACGGTCTCCAAACCCATGGCCTCGGTTATTTTCCGAATCACCGGAATCTGTTGCAAAAGCTCTTCCGGGGTTTCCTTTCGCTGGGCCTTGTATTCCGGCAGGATCTCCTTGCGAAACTCATCTTCCCCGGTATCAAACACCACGACCAGGCGGTCCACCTCGGGTTCATCCTCCAATTTCCACAAGGACCGAACCCATCCATGAAGGGCGTTCGTCGGGAAACCGTCTTTGCGGGAAAGACCACGGATGGCGTAAAAACTCCGGAAGATCAGGTTAAACCCATCGATTATGTAAACTTTATTCATTTCACTCTGCTTGTATGGTTATATTGTCCAGTCGAATCTGCGCCCTCGGGCCGGATTGGCCGGTAAGGTGATGATAGCGCCACAAAAGTTGAATTTCAGGTTGGTTGAGAATCTGTTCAGGTAAAGGAATTCGGTCAAATTCTTTACGATGCCCGGGCACCAATTGACTCCGGTAAAGAACGGGAAGCCCTTGGTGTTTCACGTCCGTCCACACCCCTTCATTCCCAATCCGATACTGCAGCCGCAGCCCGTAAGCCCGCTCGTTGGGGAGCAGGGTCTCGACCTCAAAGGAGACCGTGGCCTTCTCCACTCCCCGCGTATCCAAGGTAACCGCCAAGCCCCCCAGATCCCGGCCCCGTCCGGTGTTGATAAAGGCCATCCCCTCTTCTCCAAGGCCATTGATGCGGGTTCGGCGCTCCGCCGCGTAAGGATAGCTTCGGTCCCGGTCCCGACGGGCATCATCTCCGGGATCATAGAGATCGAGTAAGGGCGCGGCACGATCGGGATCATTCTGGTCGCTTTGCAAAAAAACCGCGGAGTCGGGAAAGACTCCTCTTGGTTTGTCAGCTGGCCAAGCGGTGAGCCGATAAGGTTCCTCCGCCAACGCATGGGGAGCTCCATGGACAAGTACTCCAAGAGTTAAAGCAATTCGGTCATTGGAGGTAGTCCCCTCAGCCCGGACCGTAGCTTTTCCGGGAGCTCGCGGCTTCAGCACAATTTGCTCTCCGGTGACCCCAACCTGGACAACTTCAGCGGAAGAGCTCTGGACCGAAACCACGGCGTAATTTTCAGAGTCTGGGGTAGACGCCAAAAGATGCGAAAGCGCGATCCTTTTATCCCGGCCGGTAAACAAATTCCACGTTGCCGGAAAGGTTTTCTCCCGCAATGTATCGGCCCCGCCGGTGTCCGGGCGAAAACTCGCCTTAACCCGTAACCGGGAAAAAGGCTCAACCGTCAAGGGGGTTTCGCGGGAGGTATAGGAACCTTTTTCCGAACAGGATACGTCCCAGTGGGAAAAAGAGAACCCTTCCTTGGGGTTCGCTGCGAAAGTCATGGGGATCTCCTGAAAATAGGTTCCTTGCCAAGGGTAAGGTTTTTTCGGATTGGGCAAACCCAAGGTGTCATAGCCGATCGTCAGCGAGTTTACCCCAACCAGGCCTTTGGCCGGATCGTTCACCGCGACCACCACGTCGGCCAAACCGGAAATATCAAAAACCTTCATGGCCTGGGCATAGGCATTTTCTGGTTCCTGACGGGCAAACGCTTTCAGCACCTCCAAATCCTCCTTCGTTTTGAGCGGTTCTTCATTCCCCCAACGGGCAATATCCTCCGGCAGATAAGGCGCAATTTCATTCCATTCCTCTTTCGCGATTCGCTGAATTCGCCGGGGTTGAAGAGTCGAATTTAAATGATCAGCGTAGCGGTTCAAAAACTCCTCAACGAAATGGGGACTTTCCAGCAGGTGCGAGAAGAAGGTAATCAACTCAACCATTTTGGGTAAACCATAATGCTCTTCGTCGAAAATGATATGATCGAAATCCTGCACATAAAGCCGCCAACGCCCGTCGCCATGCCCCTCATTCTCGGGTTCCCGGGCCCGCCAGAAACTGTGCTCATAGTGGGAGTTGCGAAAGAAGATGATGGACACCAAATGATCGAAGTAACTTTGCAAACAGAGCTTCTCTTTCAATTGGGAATATTTCTCCGGATCGGAGAGATCCTCCGTCTCGATGAATTCAACCAACTCCTCATAGAGCTTTATATCCTCCGGCCATCCGTGATCAACTTCATGCGCCAATCCATCATTTTCCGAATAAAACATTCCCCCGCGGTAGGTGATAACCACATTATCGGGGTCCAGTCCAAAATTTCGGCTGACAAATCTTCGGTCAAAGCGGTCATGAAAGGTGGTCAGCCCCCAGTATTCGCCATTGATAAACAGCTGTGCATTGGCCACCCGGACCATCCCGTTGAACACCGGTTGCATCACCCGATGCGCGATAATATGTCCACGGAAGCGGTCAAAATTGCCCTTGCGCCGCAAAATGATGCGGTCGAACAAAGAGGAATCCTCCCCCTCCGCCCGATACACCTTTCCGGGAAAGAACGGGAAATCCATCGCCCCCCGATGATCGTATCCTCCGCGGGCATACAGTCGAAGATTCTTCGACGGGAATCCCCTGCTCCAGCCACCATGAATCCGCATCCCGATATTCCGATGCAGAAAATCCCCGGTTTGAAAATCGTAGATCTCCAGAGTTGCCGGAACCTCGTTTGCCGGACCGCGCCGATGGAAATTGCCGGCGGAATGCCATCCTGGGATGAGATTCGGATTTTCCTCCCGCCACTGATCAAAGTCGACCCCCGCGGTGTAAATCCCTTCCTCATACCCAAACAAGTTTTCCGGCGCCGTAGTGAGATTGATGACCGGCAGGGAAAAAGCGGGTCCGTCCGGCCAGATAAAGTACGTCTGGGTCTCACTATGGCTCAGAGCCCCTTCCTTGTAAGCCATTGCCCGCACCGTGGTTCCCTTGCGAACGGGCTTGTCGGGAAAATAGTATGGCCGGAAATGAAAGGTGGAGGCTTTCCGGGTTAGCCAGTCAGCCTCGCGGGAACGATCCTCCAGCTGAAGGGGTGCTTCGTAGCGATGGCTTTGAAACGTCCCCTCAAGCATCGGGCCATCCGGGAACCCCGGTTGAAGGACGTATTGATTTTTATACTGAAAAGTCCCCTTTTCGAGAAAATCGGGATGCGGCTCGGAGCCGTCCAAACTGTAATAAATGGTCACTTCCGGATCCGGATGACGGAGTTCCAGGGTAACCGGTTCATGAAAGTACCCCCCTCTTTGAGAAAAGCGCACGGGTTCCAACAGCTCTTGGTAGCCGGAGGAAGGATTCGCCTGGCGGGGGGCAGGATCGGGGAAATAAAACCACCCCCTTCCTTCGCCCTCAATTCGCCCCAAGGAAACATCCCGGGGGATCCGTTGGGCCGGGACCCTATCAACCACCCGGCCCCCGGGGTCACTCAGCCACAGCGAGGGGTCACTGGGAGAGAGACGAAAAGAGGTGTGCCAATCGCCCCATTCCTCCAAGTTTCCACGCCCCCACTGCTCCGCCTCCTCCGGTGAAAGGGCGATGGGAAGAAAAAAGAGATCCTGGAAATCTCCGGCAATGGACTTATGGTCAGCCGTTTCTTCGAAATCCAGGCCAATTTGGGAAATTTCCAAAACCGTCTCAAATTCACGTTCCCCCACCTTGTCGTCATCAAGCCAGACGCTCAGCCGATCGTCCCGGCGAATCAGGGTTACGGTGTACCATTGGTCGTCAAGAAGAGGCTCATCCCAATGAAACACCGTCAGCGGCTCCCAAAAGATGAGATTTTGCCCTCCCCAGTGGGAAAAACGGTGCGCTGTTTCCTCCGCAGGCCCGAAGAAACTCCATACTCCGTCAGGAAAACCGCGAAAACGATAGGAAAGAGTAAAGTCCCCGGAAAGGGACAGAGACTCCTCCGGGATCAAGCGTTCTGGTCCCGTAAACGTGAGAAAGGAAGACGATAAATCATCCTTCCCGAATCCTTTTATTTCCAAGGAAAGCTTTGCTTCCTCCCCTCGCCCCGGTCCGGTTCCCTGCGGGAAATACCAATAGGCCTCCCCCGCGGCAAGAGTCAGCATAGACCGTTCTCCCCTCGGAAGGTCCATGCTTCGTGGGAACCGGTCTTTGCCGGAAGCCCACACCAGGAGAAGTTCCCCGGGCCCAATGGTGGTTCCCTCCGGAAAACGAAATCGGTGCAGGTCATTTTTCGAATTGGAAAGACCCCAATTCTCCAAAGAAATACTCTGGTCGCTCTGGTTGTACAGCTCAATCCAATCGCGGTAGTCACCGTCCTCATCGGCCAGAGTCTGGCCATTGGAAGCCATCACTTCGTTGATCCGGAGAGCCTCCCCCTCAGCCGCATAGCCTCTCACGGCCATACTAAACCCCAAAAGCAAACAGAGAAAAATGATTTTGCTCTTCAGGAGTTTCATAAGTTCATTTCGGCAGGAAGTTTAAAGCAATTCAATTGTCTGAATTAAAAACCACGAATCAATACCGGTCCGTAATTAAACATGGTCCATGGTAGCTTAGCGCTATCGCTTGGTTCAGTTGATGAAGGATTTATATAAATTGGCGAGGTTAGGTTGGTGTTACTTCGAGGTCTAAACCCTTTTTCAAGAGTATTGGCTAAGGACTTACCGTAGACAGGGGATTCAATCATGTCCGCAGAAAACATTCAAACCAAGGTTATTACTCCCCCGGAAGGTCTCTTACCCGATACAATAAAGCAGAGCTTTGTTGAGGGGGAAATGTTCCGGAAAAAGGCAGAGGTTCGAGCCATGCCGGAACTCCCATCCCGTAGGATAACCTCCACGCCAAGCTGGATTGGATGCGTTCCTCCTCTTTGGTCCCCTCGGAAATCCACACGCAGATCTCAGCAAAAAGATCCCCTAGTCCCCGGGGCTGAACCACGAGAAAATCAACCTCATGCTCCCGCAACAAAGTAACGATGCGATCATCGTCAATTTCCCCGAAAATCCCGGCGGTGAGCTCAATCCCTTCGGCATTCTCCCAGTAAAAAGAGCCAATGGAATGCACCTCCGGATGGGTGAGGGTTTGCGGGGTAAAATCAAAGGGCATGACCACCACCGAGTCTTGTCCCTCCGCATGGGCGGATATATTCAAGGCAATATCCCGGCCCAACACCTGAATCATCAAACTGACTCTGGTTTGTTCATCGGGATCATCCGCAAAGTGCTTCCAATGGGCCGCCCACAACAAGCCCAGAAAGACCACCCACAGGCCAAAGGCCCACAAATGAAAACGGAATCTTACGACCGACAGTAAAAGGCAGGATAGAACTGCCAGCTCCCCCAACCAACGCTCCTGCCAAAGGGCAACAACAACCATCCCCAAAAGAACCAGCAACAAAGCCCGCAATCGCGGTTCCTTGAACCATAGAATGGCGGTCAGCCCTGCGGTAATCAAAGTGGTCCACAGCTCGCTGCTACCCCAGTTGCCACGGCGCAAGGGTGAGCGAAATTCCGTGATATAGTCATGCGCCCGGCGGACATATTCATTAAGCCAAATATGAGCCTCACTTCCCCCGGTCACCAATAAGACCAAGGGCAAAAGCCCCAGGGCCAGCCCGGCCAGAGTGGCCCCGACAAAAGGCAGATCATACGGCGGACGGGTGAATTCGGCAAAACTTTGCCGCTTTCGTAATAGCGCTATACCGCCACCGAGAAAAAGACCGGAGCCCAAATGGGCGAAAGCGTGCCCTGGATGAAGACTGGACATCCCTCCGGCGGGCAACGACCACCCCTCCTCGAATCCCCAGAAAAGAAGGATGAGGACAAATCCACCACTTCCCCACCAAAGGAAAAACTTTTCCAGTGCAGGAAGTGACTCCTTGCGCTTCCAGCAAAGCAAAAACCAGATCAAAAAGCCGAGAGTAATCAGAAACCCGATGAGCGTTTGCTGAGTCGCACTGACCCAATAGCAAATAGTTGTTCCAAGAACCGCTAAAGTGACAAAACCGACCTGATTCCCCTTGGTTTGAAGAAAAACCAGAATCAATCCCAAAAATTGAAGCCAGAGCCCCAGGGCGAAGAGTCCATGGTGGTCAAAACGGCCAAAGGCAAACATCCATTGCAAAGCCGGAAGAAAGAAGGCTAAAGCGACAAAAAGCACCGCCGCCGAACTATCGCGGTAAAACCACAGCAAAAAGCCAATCACCCCGATAAAGACCCACCCAAGGAGCGGGTTCAGCCAATGCCCCGCCTCCTTGATGGCTTGCTCGCCGTCTTGGACTTCTCCGCCCCAAGAAGCAGTCGTTGCCAGCAAGTGACGCAAGCCACTATTCCAGGCCACCGGTCGGCCCTCGGCAAGGCCATCACTTTCCGTCCAATTGGGCTTCCATTCCCCCCGATGGGTATCGAGGGCATAACGAACCCAGTATTGGGTGTCGTTCTCCCGGTAAAGAGGATGTTTTTGGGCCAATTCGGCCGTTACGCCGGCGGCCCGCCACTCCGGCGGGAAAAATTCATGCGAGCGGTCAACCCACCCTTCCTGCCATTGGGCGTTGGCCCACCCCCATAAAAGACCCACCGTAATCCACAGGAGAAACCAAGGCAGAAAGCCCAGATAAAACTCCTGTTTTGAACGGTAAGGTTCCGGTGCGGACATGGAATAAGGGTAAAAAATAATCCCGCCTCAAGACAAGGCGGGATTATTTGAAGTGAATACTTAACCAAAGAATCAATCCACTGACTGAACCCGACGGGCGGCGCCCCCTGGGGTCATATGGAAGTGATTTTGGAAAGTTGATCCGGTATCGACGTTACGCAACTCTTGATTACGTGGGCTGCCTCCGGGAGTGACGATCGTCGGGGTTACAAAAATCAGAAGATTTCGTTTTTCCGTACTCTCTCCTTCCGACCGGAAAAGGCGGCCCAGCAGAGGAATATCGCCAAGGACTGGGACCTTGTCGCTGACGTAACGGGTTTCCTCGCGGGTCAATCCACCCAAGACAACGGTGGCACCGTCCCAAGCGGTCACCTGAGTCCGCACCGAGCGGGTGTTGAAAATGGGCTGGAAGAAGCCGGAAGGCACGATGGCTGTTGTTCCACTTGCAAAAGTACCAGCTAAGACGCTACCAGTATTTCCTGTTATAGCAACTGAGGGGCCACCGTATTCGACAAATCCTTCGAATTCGACGACCTCGGGAACCAAGTCCATTTCAATATGGAAATTGTCGTCCTGAACAGTCGGAGAAACCTCCAAAGTCACGCCAACATTTCTCATGGTGAAATCCAAAGGCGTCCCCGAAGCAATGGTAGCCGCGCCACCATTACCGGCATCCACCTGGGGATCAGAATACGACTGTGGATAAATGAACTCCTGGGCCACGGTAATGACCGCCGGACGTGGAGGAGCCGACATAACGGTCACCTTCGGAGCACTCAACAGATCGCTTCCGGTTTTACGGGACAAAGCCCGAATCTCCGCATTAACATCATACTCACCCCAGCGACCAAGGATTCCAACAAGGTTACCCGCCTCTGAAGCAAGATCAACATCGCCAGGTAACGCGGGAGGAAAGATAGGAAATTCTAACTCGCCAGCATCATTGACTACTCTAGCAAAGGCGTCCTCCTCAGAACCACTGCCAAGGCCCAGCGCGCTTAAGTCTCGATTTTGGGTTTCAAAACGCTGACCACCTCGACGTCTTTGAATATCCCATTGAACACCCAATTCTTCCAAGGCGCCTTCCTGGACTTCGAGGAAGCGGCTTTCAATTTCAACCATGCGGATTTCAGAATATTGCGCCAGGAGGGTTCGAATACGGTCCAAGTTCCGGCGGGTTTGGGTGATAATCAGGCTGGACCCGTCGTAAACAAGGTTACTGCCTTCGACGCCATCGAAGTTCACCCCAGCACGCTGTAAGAAGCGTTGAATATCGTCAGACTCTCCCCCGGCATCATCCGCCGGTTCAGGAGTTGTAGCAAAAGGATCGGTGGGCCCTTGTTGTGCGGCTGCTCCTCCAGAACCACCGGTCATTCGTATAACCGCGGAGGAAGAAATAGGGAAAATATCGGTAATCAAATCCCGGCCGACTTCGTCGCGGGCGGGTCGGATCTCGATCACTCCGTCGATGAACTCATATTCTGCCCCGACTTCTTCAACCAGATAATCCAAAATTCGTCCGACGGACATATTTTGCAAAACCAGAGGTACCGGTTGGTCACGCAACTCTCCCATCCCGATGAGGACCATGTTCAATCCTCTGGGTTGAATTCCGGTACGGTCAAACTCAGCCGAAGCTTCGATCAAGTGGGAAATGGCATCTTCGAAAGTTACATCGCGCCCATCACGACTGCGAAAGTTTACCACCGGGATGATGATCTCATCCAATTTGACTTGGAGAGGATCTTCTTCTTCTTCAACATCTTCAGCATCTTCAACTTCGAGAAAAACCGTTGGACGTCGCCATAGTTCGCTAACCTCCTCCAGCATCGCGGAACGGGTGGTTTGCCGGGAGACATCTTTCCGACTCATCCGGTTCTGGGAGATGCGTCGTTTGTAATGACTCGCTTCGGAATTGTCGGGGTCAATGGCCAGAGCCAAGTTAAAGCTGTGTTCGGCATCTTCGAAAGCCCCGGAACGGAACTGGGCGCGGCCACGGGTGTTGAACTGGCGAACCCGTTCTTGTTCGGCCACAAAATCGGGACTTACCACTTCCAACGGAATACGTTCGGGATCTTCGAGTTCTTGCCGAATGGATTCCGCTTCTCTTTCCATGCGCGAGGTTTTTTCCTGCATTTCGCGGAACTCCGCTAAAGACTGACTGGCACCGGTATGATCGCCGTCGGCGAGTTGGGCTTGGGCGCGCTGCAATACCGCATCAGCGATTTGGCCTTGCATCTCAATACGAAGAGGATCGGTCCGCACATTGGACGGCAAGCTGTCAATGGCGCTCTCAAGACGGCGAATGCCATCTCTATAATTGCCTGCGTTGATATCTTGCTCCGCCAAGGACTGGGACTGGCGGGCTTCTTGAATCAGGCGGGCTTGCCTCGCCTCTTCTTCCTCGGCGGCATCAAGGGACGGATCGACCTCTACCTCAACATCGTTCTCCCCCACAATCTCGACCCCGGAAGCTTGCTCTTCAATTGATTCAATCATCGAAGCGACAGCAGTGTCATCAGGACGCCGTTCCTGGAGTTCCAGCAGCTTTTCAAGGGCTTGCTCGTATTCACCGGCAGCGCGAGCCTCGAGTGCTTCTTCGAGCAGGGCATCGTCATTTCCGTTGAATTCCTGGCCAACGAGCACCGATGGGGTAAGTAATAACTTTAAGGCGATCAAAGTCGCCAAAAAGGCTTTATATTTTTGGGAACGATATTTTTTCATAGGGATTTGTATGCTTGGGGATATTTTTGCTAGAGTAGTTTTAGGTAGCGGTCAAGGGAAAGACAATGTTTTAAGAAAGTTTAATTATTCTTCCTCGGTTTCTTGTTCGACAAGGCGGACGATTACTTCGCTTTGATTAGGTTGGAGTGTTCTCACGTCAGTGTCTTGGGTCGACTCTTCCAGACGCTCCACGATAACCTCTTCTGCTTCCACATCAATTTGTTCAAGGGTAAAAATCAGGCCGTTATCAACCGCATCCTCACCTGGCTTTAGGGAGAATTCGGTACCGTCCCTCTCGCTTTCAAAGGTTGCCCGGTATTGCCCCGTTCCGACCCTCTCACCATCGCGCAGAACATATTGATCGCCAGTGCGCAAATTCGTGATGGTCATTTCCCCATAAGAACGGAAGATTCCATCGTCTTCAAAACGTACCCTGCGGAAACTGTCGATACGGACCTCGTGATCATCAGGGTGTTCGCGTCCGGGGCGGGAGAGAAAGCTACGACCTGTTTCCTCGTTGCGAAGATTTACAAAGAATTCCCCTTCTTCCCCGATAAAACCAGTGAGAACGATGTGAAAAGGGATTTCTTCAATTCCGGTGAGAATCACGCCGAAAGGAATTTCCACTTCCACCGGTCCTACCGGTTCGACGATCTCAATCTCTCTTTGTGGAAGACTGGGCGGGAAGGGGAAAAATTGCTCTTCATCGGGATCAAACCATACGCTGGGGGGCGTAAAAAGGGAAAAGACCCATCCTGACTCACCACGCTGCGGACCAAAGTCCCTCCAATTGAACACCGGCATCTCAATGGTTGGAAGTTCATCCGGTTCATAACGGTCCACCGCCGTGGATGGAGTATCGCGAAGAGCTTCAGCGGAGCGATCCTCGACAAAAAGGCCACCGGCCAGGAGGATTGCCATCAGAAGAACAGCAATGCCCAGGATGATTTTCTCTAAATTGTTTTTAAACATGGGGGCTAATCAAAGGTTGGGGATTTCCGACGAATTTTCAGATTCGCTTAGGGTGACAAACTCGATGGTTACGGTAAAGCGATTGATCACCGTTCCGATAATGGGCCGGAGTCTTTCCCGTTCCTCGGTTCCGAGTTCTTCTAAAACAGAAACATCGATTTCCCCTCCTCCGGTTGGTCCGTCCTCCCCTTCGAAACGCTCCAGGATGCGGACTAACTGCTCGGTTTCATCGCCTCGGACACGTGAGCGTTCCCGGGTCTCGGTGGGTTCAACCCTAACGTTGCGAATAAACAGGGGGTACTCACTATTCTGCAAATCATCGAGGAAGCTCCGCAAAGTATCGGTTTGGCCGGTAAAAACCAACCGGAATCCTTCGCTTTCAATGATCCCCGGTCGGCGCAGAGTCACCGCTGGAGGGATTTCAAAAAAGTCTCCTTCGGTTCTGTCCAAAGAAGGCGTCGGACGGCGAAAGCGAGTCGTTTCGACTTCCTCCTCGCGTTCATGCCGGGTCGGGTCTTGACGGCTTACCCGAACCAGGGTTTCCGGGGTGGCTTCATACAAACGATCGAGGAGATAATCCACGATGATCCGCTGTTGGTGGATTTTTTCAATGGGTTCTTCCCGTCGAACTTGAGAAGCATGACGTTGGAATCCTAAATTAATTTCATCGGGGTTCCGGATCATTCCGGACCGCCCGAATTTTTGAACGGTTTGGGTTCTCCAGGTACTGATGTCGAAAAAAGCTTGGGAGCTATCGGAAGGAGGCGTTCCGAAAAATTCTTCCAGCTGCGCACCTTCCGCAAAAAAATCGGCTAAGGAATCAAGCAATTCCTCATAGGCATCTTGTTCTTCCTCCACGATTTCCGCGTTTCCGGGCACTGGCGCGGGCTCGCGGGCCAGCAGACGGTCCCTCTCCCCGACCAGATCATCCAGATTTTGTCGGGAATCGGTGAGTTTTCCGTATTGCACAAAAACCAAGGCAATTTGGGCCACAATAAGAATGACCAAGGCCAAAAGCGTTGAACAAAATAGAGGATTCTTTTTAAACCAATTCATGATTTCGGAGCTCTAAAGGGGTAGATCGTTGTTAAGCCGTAAATTTACGGAGAAGGTTAAGATTCCGCTTCGGGAAGTATCGTAGGAATCCTCAGTTTTTTCCTCGATGTACATCGATTGCTCCAAATTATCCAGGAGCGCCAGGGTGCGAACCCTGGTTTCGCTGCTTACCGTGGACAGAGGGTTAGCCCGATCCAGCATGCGGCCGGTGATCACGAGATTAAAGGTCGGTTCTTCTTCCACGACTTCCTCCTCATCGACCGGGCCTCTTCGCCTGGGCGTTCGCTGAAACTGTTGCTCTGCCGCAGGATCTACGATTTCCAAGCGCAAACTGTCCAGCCAGGCATCCTCAACTTGGTTGAAGGTAGTCTCAAGCTGCGCCAAAAGGTCAATCCAACGATTGGATCGGGCCAAAGTCTCATCGAAGAGGGCCACCTGATCGCGCAGGTTGGAGATGGTTTCCAAGTTGTTCTGAATCTGCCGATGGGTGGCGTTCAACTCAGTAACGGACAGTTCAACGGCCTGACCACTTTGCAATTCAGAAGCGGCGTTTTCATATGAAGCGGTGGCCCGATTCATTTGCCAAAGCGGGAAAAACAGCCCTAAAGCAATGAGGGCTGCGGCCCCGATATAATAGGGTTTTTGTTGATTAAGACGAACTTTGGAGAGGATTGCCGGGGGAACCAGATTGAAATCAACTTTAGCGGATCCCCTGATAGAGTGAACCGCGACCCCGACTAATTCGGGCAGAGCATACTGACGCTGCTCCAGAAAATCCGTGTCGATGTCCTCGCCCAGGGAGATGTTGGTGAAAGGGTCGAGAACTTCAACGGAGGATTTGAGCTTCTCCTCCATTTGCTCCGCAAGGCCCGGAATCATGCTCCCGCCGCCAGTCAAAACGACTCTTCCCACTTTTTCCGCTCCGCTTTGTCGGCGGAAATTCACAATGGAACGGGTCAGTTCCATGGAAAAGCGTCGGATGAAAGAATTTGCCGCATTGAGAACGGTTTCCGGGGAATTATCGTCCAGACCCTCGGCAAAAGTGTTTTGTTTAAGCTCTTCCGCTTCGGCAAAGGAATCTCCCGAAGCCTCGGCAATGCTCTGGGTAAGCTGATTTCCGGCAAGGGAGATATTCCGAATGAAGAATGAATCTTCGGAAAGGAAAAGAAGGTTGGAGGATTTGGCCCCGATGTTGGCAATAAGGAGGGGGTCCTCCACTTCCGGTTCCTGATAGGAAAAGGCGTTTAGCTGCGCCATGCTCGACGGGTTGATGCGTTCAACCTGAAGATCCATGCTGGCCAAAAGGCCGCAAACTTGCTCGACGATTTCCAGCTTTATGGCCACTAACGCCACCTCAAATTCGGCCCCATCGTCGGAAACAATTTCATAGTCCCATACCACCTCATTCAGGGGATAAGGAATATTTTGCTGAGCCTCAAAACGGATAATTTGGTCGCGTTTTGATTCAGCAATCGACGGAACCTTGATAAATTTCGTGAGGAGCAAATGCCCGGGAAAAATCAAGGATACCTTACCCTTGATTTCCTGTCGGGTGGTGATTTCCCGCAATCCTTCAATGAGAGCGGAAATCCAATCCTCGTCGGAAGTAATTTCACCTGCCAGAGGTTCGTAATCAAATCGCTCCAAAGAGAGTTCCCCATCCGATTCGGAAAAGGCACCAAAGGATAAATGTTGGGATCCGCAATTGAGAACTTGCTGTAATTTGCCGGAGCTCATAGGTAAGGGGTATAAGTAATGTCGTTGGAGTGGTAAAGTTTCAGCCCTGTTCTCACCATTTGTAAGGCGGCGAGTTTTCGGCCCGGCGCGAGTGCCAGTGGGGAGTCTGATAGATCGGCATGAGAATGCCTTCATTAGCGGAGGCCTGACTGCGCACTTGGCTCATAAAGTTGGAAACCGCCTCCGCATCCATAAGTTGTGAGGACATCCTTCTTTGGCTCTCCCGGGAGAAGGGAATTTCCCGACCATCAGCCCTCAGCTCAATAAGAAAGCGAAAAGGTTCCTGACCCGCTCTGATGCCATCGCGCTTGACGATTTCCGGAGGGAGGTAAAAAAGAACCTGATTGTTGCGGGCGTTTCTTTCCAAAGAAACAATCTCCACCTCGGAAGAATAGAATACAAAAACGGGGTTGTCTTGCGCGTCCCTTATGGCGCTCCCTTGAGGGCTTCGCAATTCATGGGCAGTGTGAAGAATAACCTCAATATCATTAAGGAAAAGCGGGGTGTGCAACTCCAAAGCCTCTTGTTGGCTTTCGGTGTAGCCATTAACAGACAACTGGATTTCAACTTCCTGCCAACTGCCACGATTTCCGTCTCTAACCGCGTTCCAATTGACCCGGTCGACTTCGATAGGAACGCGTGCACTACTATCTTGCTGACTGTGGGCAACAGTAGCGAAAACAAATAAGGCAGAAAGGCAGAATAAGGGAAGTTTTTTCATGGGGGTTAGAAACATACAAGCTTTAAAAAAACCGCAGGATTTTGGGGATTGCAACTAAAAAACCCGCAGCGGAAAAAGAAACTTGGAACAATCCGGAATTGGCAAAAGGGGCCCCTTCCTGTAGAAAACATGGTCTTATGGGTAAAACGACCAATCAAACCATGCCCTTTAAAATCAGCGTTCTGGTTTTTTTGCGCAACGAAAAAGGCGAAGAGCTCCTCTTGAAAAGGAAGAAAGCCCCCAACAAAGACTGCTGGAGCCCGATCGGCGGAAAGCTGGAAATGAGCCTGGGCGAATCGCCCCTGGAATGCGCCTGCCGGGAGATTGCCGAGGAAACCGGCCTGACCGTCGAGGAAAACGATCTTCATCTCTATGGAATGATCTCCGAAAAAAGTTATGAAGGCACGGGGCATTGGCTGATGTTCTTATACCGCTACAAAAAAACCATTCACGCTCTTCCGCCAGCGATGGACGAAGGGCACTTTTCCTTTTTTCCCCTTGCCGCCATACCCGAACTTCCGATCCCGGAAACCGATCGTCAGCTGCTCTGGCCGATTTATGAGAAATACCAGGACCGGTTCGTGGCCATGCGGGCCAATTGTCATCCCGATCAACCGCTGGATTTTCAAATCGAGGAAGTGATTTGACTTACCGCTCATTTTCCTTTGTTCTAATCGCTTTTCTAAATCTCTCTGCTTACACCGTGACTACTGCCAAATCATCCAATAAGAAAAAGACCGTCGCCCGTAAAAAAACAGGAAAAGGTTCCTCCGGGTCAGATATTAACGCCTCCCTTTCGCCAGAAGAAAAACGGGAGCTCTACCGCACCATGGTGCGAATTCGCCGCTTTGAGGAGCGCTCTTTGAAGTCGTATACCCAGGAAGGAAAAATCGGTGGCTTTCTGCATCTTTACATCGGCCAGGAATCCGTTGCCGTGGGCAGTATCTCCCTCATGGAGGAAAATGATCACGTCATCACCGCCTACCGGGACCATGGCCATGCTCTCGCCGTCGGAATGACGATGAAGGAATGCATGGCGGAACTCTATGGCCGGGCCACCGGGTGCTCCAAAGGCAAAGGCGGTTCCATGCACTTCTTTGCCCCCGAAAAAAGGTATTGGGGAGGGCACGGCATCGTCGGAGGGCAGACCCCGCTCGGCGCAGGCCTGGCCTATGCTCTCAAATACAAGGGGCTCAAAGGTTGTTGCCTATGCTACCTTGGTGACGGAGCGATCAACCAGGGGGCGTACCATGAATCTTTGAATCTCGCCGCCCTTTGGAATCTGCCCGTGGTCTACATCATAGAAAACAACCATTACTCCATGGGCACCAGTCAAAAGCGTTCCTCCGCAGGCTCTCCCCTGGCCAAGCGTGCCGAGGGTTACAACATGGACTGGGAAGTGGTGGACGGCAGCCATATCTACAACGTTCGCAAAGCCTGTGATGTGGCCATGAAACGGGCTCGGGAAGAAAGCCGTCCCACTATTTTGGAAATCCAAACCTATCGCTACCGCGGGCACTCGGTAGCCGACGCGAACGATAAAAAGTACCGCACCAAGGAAGAGATCCAAAAATACATGAATGAGCGGGATCCCATCAACGTCTTCAAACAAACTCTCATCGAGGAGAAAGTACTCACCGAGGAAGACGCTGACCAGATCTCCAAGGAAGCGAGGGACGAAGCCAACGAGTCCGCCGATTTCGCCAACGAAAGCCCTTATATCGATGAAAAGGAAATCCTCACCGATGTGTATTGGGAATCTGACCATGACCGCGACGAAATCCAGAAGGGTCGCATCTTCTTTAACGACGACTTTTAATTCGAACCTCTCTCACTAATGCCTTCAATTACTTATCGTAAAGCGCTCAACGACGCCCTCGCCGAGGAACTCGAAAGAGACGAAAATGTAGTCATCATCGGCGAAGAAGTTGCCGAATACAATGGCGCCTACAAGGTGACCGAGGGGCTTCATGCCCGCTTCGGGGACAAACGCGTGGTGGATGCCCCGATCAGCGAAGCTGGTTTCATCGGTATGGGCATTGGCGCCTCCATGTTGGGCGTGCGGCCCGTCATGGAACTGATGTTCTGGAGTTTCGCCTATGTGGCCTTCGACCAGATCATCAACAATGCGGCCAGTGTTCGTTACATGGCCGGCGGCACCATAAACTGCCCCATCGTCATTCGCGGGCCGGCCAATGGTGGGACCAATGTGGGGGCAACGCACTCCCATACCCCCGAGAATTTCATCGCCAACACGCCTGGCTTGAAAGTGGTTTGCCCGGCCACGGCCTATGACGCCAAAGGGCTGATGAAGACCGCGATCCGCGACAATGACCCGGTCTATGTCATGGAGAACACCCTTCTCTACGGCCAGAAATGGGAAGTCCCGGAAGAGGAATACACCATTCCCCTCGGCGTCGCCGATATTAAAAAGGAGGGTTCAGACATTTCTCTCATCGCCCACGGACGCGCTGTGATCACCTCTCTGGAGGCCGCCCGAATCCTGGAGGAAGAAGATGGCATCAAAGCCGAGGTGGTGGACCTCCGGTCGATCCGTCCACTCGACGAAGAGGCCATCGTTAAATCAGTGCAAAAGACCAATCGCGCGGTCATTGTTGAAGAGAACAAGCCTTTCTGTGGCGTTGGTGCCCAGATCGCCTCCCTTCTGCAATATCAGGCGTTCGACTATTTGGATGCCCCGATTGAGCGGGTATCCGCCATCGATGCTCCACAAATCTACGCCAAACCGCTGGAAGACATTCAAATTCCCGACGCCGCCCGGGTCGTCGCGGCCGCCCGCCGAATCCTCTGATCTCCCCTCCCCCCTCACCAACCTAAATCAAACTCTCCTAAAACTATGGCAACGGTAATTGAAATGCCCAAACTCAGCGACACCATGACGGTGGGAACGCTGGTCAACTGGTTAAAAAACGAAGGTGATGAAGTCACCATCGGCGACGCCTTGGCCGAAGTAGAAACCGACAAGGCGACCATGGAGTTGGAATGCTTTGAAGAAGGCGTTCTGCTCAAACAACTGGCCTCTGCTGGCGACGAGGTCGCCGTTGGGACGGCCATTGCTGCGGTAGGCGAGAAAGGCGAGGAGTTTGATCCCTCTTCCGTAAAATCCCCGGACAAAGCCGAGGGCGAAAAACCAAAGGAAGACGATAAAGAGGAGGATAAAGAGCAAGATAAGGAGGAAAAATCCAAACCGAAAAAGGATAGCGATACCAAGAAACCCGAGCCCTCATCCTCCGAAGGAAAAGCGGAAGCCAAAGAATCCACCGACGCCGCCAAAGCGGATAGCGACTCGAAGAAAGAGGAAAGCTCCACCGGTCCCCGGCGGAAAATTTCGCCCTTGGCCCGAAAGCTCGCCGAGGAAAAAGGTGTTTCCCTGGAAGGCCTCAAAGGAACCGGACCCGGAGGTCGAGTCGTCAAGGCCGACGTACTCGCGGCGGCCGAACGGGGCGATTCCGCCCCCGCAAGTAGTGATTCCCCCGCAACCGGCGCCCAAAGCTTCCCCGTGATGGAAGGAGGCGCCATTGCCGAAGAGGAAAAAATCAAGGTTTCCTCGATGCGTGGAACCATTGCCCGGCGGCTTTTGGAATCCAAAACCCAGATCCCCCACTTTTATCTCGAGATCGAGGTCGATGCCGCACCATTGCTTAAGCTTCGGGCCGACCTCAATGCCTCCCTCACCCAGTTGCCACCAGAAAAAGGCGGAGCGAAATTGAGCGTCAACGACTTTATCATGAAAGCCTCCGCCGAGGCATTGCGCCGGGTCCCCCTGGCCAATTGCTCCTGGGGCGGGGACCACATTCAACAACACGCGGACGCGCACGTTTCCTTTGCCGTGGCGATTGACGATGGACTCATCACCCCGGTCATCAAAAAGGCCCAAAACAAATCCCTTCGCCAAATCAGTGCAGAAGTGAAATCCCTGGCCCGCAAAGCCCGGGACAAAAAACTCAAACCGGACGAGTTTACCGGAGGAACCTTCTGCGTATCCAATCTGGGCATGTTTGGCATCAGCCGTTTCAGCGCCATCATCAATCCCCCCAACGCCGCCATCTTGGCCGTCGGAGGCACCCGTAAGGTACCGGTGGTCAACGAGAAGAATGAAATCGTTCCCGGAGACCGTATTTCGCTTACCCTGAGCTGTGACCACCGCGTGGTTGACGGTGCTGTGGGAGCCCAATTTTTGCAAGCCTTGCAAGAGCTGATCGAGAACCCGGCGCTCATGCTGGTGTAAGAAGTCTTTTCTTCTTTTACTGAAGCCCGCAGCTTTCCAGGTCACCATAGCTCGGAGAGCGGCGGAGATGGTCAGAGCTTCGAATATGGGAGAGGGGCACTTTATCCTTAACCCGCCAGAGAAAACAATTGTCGGAGGGGGTTAATCCCCCGATTCAAGGGATTTGGGAAAAACGTTCGACGACTCAACCAGCTCTCTTTCGGGACGCAAAGTCCCTCCGACAAAACAGCCGCCCGGTGTGGTCAACTCCCTCCGACAATAAAATCCCAGCAAAAATTCTTCCTTAATAAACCCAGGGGAACACTTCTGGATTTTTAACTCCCAACTTTTACTTTTCCCCTTGCTCTTCTTCTTCCTTGGAAGGATCCACTACAGGGAAAAACATATAGGCTTCGAACAGTTCCAACGCCACGGCAGCTAAACTATCCTGTAATTCCAAAAGCTGTTCGTGCAAACCGCGGCGAAAAATTTCCTCGGTACTGGTATAATTCAAATCGGCTTGAAGCTTCCCTGCCAAACGCTCGGCTTCGTTGGAGAAATACCGATGCCTTTCTCCACTGATGCGACGTAAGGACTCGCTGAGTTGCCGCAAACAGAAACTGATGGAGCGGGGAAATGTTTCCGAAAAGATAAGAAAATCGGCAACATTCCATGGCTGGACGTCGGCCCCGTAGATCTGATGATAGGCTTCAAAAGCACTACAGGACCGTAAAACCGCCATCCACTGCAATGTGTCCCGGGCTCCCCCGACATCCCGGGGACTGGGTAGAAGAATATGGTATTTCACATCCAATATCCGGGTGGTTTGGTCGGCCCGTTCCAAATAACGTCCGACCTGTATAAACTCCCAACCTTCGTCCCTGACCACGGTCGCATCGCTGAGGCCTTGCAGAAGGTGCGAACTCTGTTTGATCTGTTTATAAAACTCATAGGGACCGGAAGCCCAGATTCTCTTGATATTTTGCCCCCGGACAAAGTGATAGAGGCGGTTCACCTCCTCCCAAACTTCCGTGGAAATTTTATCCCGAACCTGTCGGGCGTTTTCCCGGGCGGTGAAAATGCAGGATAGAATGGAACCGGGATTCTCGCGGTTAAAGGTCAGGAAATCCGTAACGGACCCACTATCCGGCTTATCATACAGGCGGGCAAAAAGCGCCTCGTCGCCGGTGCTTTTGACGATGGGCATCCAATGCGAAGCCATCCCAGAGTCCTCCAGGTCTTCCGAATCCAACAAAAGTTGCAAATTTACATCGACAATGCGGGCCACGTTCTCGGCTCGTTCAATGTATCGACTCATCCAATACAAGCAGTCGGCCACTCTAGATAATAAAATCATTTTTTTTCCTTTCTTATTCGTCCCCATACAAGACCCAGGTGTCTTTACTGCCTCCCCCTTGAGAGGAATTCACCACCAAGGAACCCTTGCGCAGGGCAACCCTGGTCAACCCGCCGGGCATAATACGGATTTTATCGCCATAGAGGATATACGGACGCAAATCGATATGCCGCCCCTCAAAGTTCCCCTCGCACATAGTGGGAGACCGGGAAAGCGAGAGCGTTGGTTGAGCGATGAAATTACGGGGATTTTCCACAATCATGCGGGCAAACTTTTCCTGTTCCGCGGCGGTTGACTTAGGTCCGATCAACATACCATAGCCCCCCGCCTCGTTGGCCGCCTTGACAACCAAGTCAGGCAAGTTTTCCAGGATATGGGAACGTTCTTTATCGTTGGAAGCTAAAAAAGTAGGCACATTGGGAATGATCGCTTCTTCGCCGAGGTAATATTTGATCATATCCGGAACAAAACGATAGGTCACCTTATCATCCGCGACTCCGGTACCAATGGAATTGGCCAGAGTCACTTTCCCCGCCCGTACCGCCCGGACCAACCCCGGAACTCCCAACAGGGAATCGGACCGGAAAACTTCAGGGTCCAGGAAGTCGTCATCCAACCGACGGTAGAGAACATCGACTCGCGTTAAACCCTTGGTGGTCCGCATGTAAACAGTATCATCTTCAACGACCAAATCACGCCCTTCAACCACCTCAATGCCCATCTGTTGAGCCAGAAAACAATGCTCAAAATAGGCACTGTTGAAAACCCCGGGGGTCAACACTGCGCAGACTGGTCGTTCCCGTCCGTCCGGGCTGACGTGCCGCAGCGTCGATAACAAATCCTGGGAATACAAATCAACGGGACGAACCCCTGCCTGGTGAAAGAAATTCGGGAAAGCGCGTTTCATCGCCAGGCGATTCTCCAACACATAGGAAACCCCGGAGGGGCACCGCCCGTTGTCCTCTAGGACAAAATACTGCCCACTGTCATCCCGTATTAGATCGGTCCCGCAGATATGAATGTAAATATCCTTCGGAACTTGGCTACCCATGAATTCGGGGCGAAAATGAGAGGCTGTCTCGACCACCCATCGGGGGACCACCTTATCTTTGAGAATCTTCTGGTCATGGTAAACATCGTGCAGGAACAAATTCAAGGCGGTGATTCGCTGCGCCAAGCCTTTTTCCAGGTATTCCCACTCACTCCTTGGAATGATGCGGGGGCAGAGATCGAAAGGAAAAATTCTCTCCGTTCCCTGCTCGTCCCCGTAAACCGTAAAAGTGATTCCCTGGCGCATAAAGGAAACATCCACCGCTTGACGCTTCTGTTCAAAATCTTCTTCGCTGAGGTTGCGAAAGCGCTCGTACAATCTCCGGTAATGAGGGCGAACGCTTCCTTCTGCGTCAAACATTTCGTCGAAGAACTCACCTCTGTCGTAGTTTTCAAAAAACATCTCTGGATATCCTAGCAAATTCCAGTCCATCGGCAAGGCACCTTTTTTCGCAAAGATCATTTGCCAAAGATATTTTATTTTCTTATAACAGAAATGCTCCCGCATTCGCAAAATGGAAGAGTTTCCCCATACCGCTACCCCCTCACTATCCGGACAACTTCTAACCGGGTATACTTTTGTTTCCGCAGAATCCTTCTTCCTGGTGGTAAGCCGGGATGATACTGAGAAGGCAAGAATCAAAGAGTCCCTGCGGGAAGCCTTTCCGAAATGTCGCCTTCGCTTCCTCAAACCCCAGCCGGACTCTTCCTCTGGCGACCTGCCTCTTTTCCCCCGCAAAGCCCCTACCTGCGCCCTTCTACTCGTTCCGCTGCCACGGGAATTCAGAAAAAAAGTATTACAAAAACTACGAAGTCGATTTTCAGAAGTGCCTATACTTTTCATCGGGGGCCGTAAACCTCCCAAGCGAATTTTCCAACCCTCTACCAGCGGCGTCGAGGACTGGATGGAATATCCGTTTTCCTCCTTGGAGAGCCTCCAAAAGACGATTCATCTTCTCCAATCCCGCCAATACCGGCACAACTATTTCAATCAGGAAATCGGCCTTTTCCATCTCCTGGCCGACAATATTCCGGATAGGATTTATTTTAAGGATGCCCGGAGCCGTTTTGTCCGCATCAATACCGCCTTGGCCAAGGCTTTTGGCTTGGAAGACCCCAGCCAAGCGGTGGGTAAAACCGATTTTGACTTCTTCACGAAGGAACATGCCAAGCCCGCTTTCGAGGATGAAAAAAAAATCCTGCGAACCGGAAAACCCCTTCTCGCCACCATAGAAAAGGAAACCTACCCGGATGGTCGGGTCGGATGGGTCAATACCACCAAAATGCCCATCTTCAATACGGACCGGAAAGTCATTGGCACCATGGGCATCTCCCGTGATATTACCCACATTGTGCAAATGGAGGAAAAGCTGGAAAGAGAGCACAATCTTCTCAAAGCCATTATCCATACGTTGCCGGATAAGATTTTCGTAAAAGATGAAAAAGGACACTACCTAATGAGCAACCCCGCTCATTTGAAAGCCAATAACCTCGGCCACGAGGAGGATCTCAAAGGGAAAACGGCCAAGGATTTGTTTCCCGAGAAGATTGCCGAAAAGTTCCATGAAGACGATTTAACCCTCCTTCGCAAGGGGACTCCGCTTATCAATGTGGAGGAGAAGGTTATCGACAACAAGGGCCGGGAGGTTTGGAGCCTTACCAGCAAAGTTCCTTTTCGGGGAAAAGGTAAGACCATCCGGGGGCTTGTCGGAATCAGCCGTGACATCACCGACCGTAAACATGCCGAACAGAAATTATTGGAAGCCAAAAGCGCTCTAGAGGAAAAAGAACAAAAGCTCCGAAACGCCCTCGACAATTTGCGGTCAATGCAAATGCAATTGATCGAATCAGAAAAGCTCAAATCTCTCGGGCGGGTGGCCGCCGGTGTCGCGCACGAAGTCAAAAACCCTCTGGGAATCCTTTCTATGGGCATGGAGTTTTTAAAGACGAAATTACCAGAGAAGAAACAACTTCAGGAAGTTTACGCGGACATGGCTGAAGCCATTGAAAAAGCCAATCAGGTGATCCTCGAAATGTTGGATTTTGCCTCCCCTAAGGATCTGGATCTCGAACCTAATAACCTGAACCATATCCTCGAAAAATCCCTTTTGCTTCTTCGCCACACCCTCCGCAAGGCTAATATTAAAATCAATAAATCCCTAGCTTCAGACCTTCCCCTGGTCAAAGTCGATCCGAATAAGATTGATCAAGTATTTGTGAATATTATAATAAATGCCATGAATGCCATGCCTGATGGGGGAATGTTACGAATCAAAAGTTTCCGCCATCGTTTGACGGGCATCGGCTCAAATGTTGCCTCCGAACGCCCCGGGTCCTTTCGCGTGGGGGACGAGTTGGTCACCATCCAATTTGAAGATACCGGGATAGGCATTCCCGAAGAGAAGATTGCCAAAGTATGTGAGCCTTTTTTCACTTCCCAACCAACCGGCCAAGGCACTGGCTTGGGATTGAGCGTATGCCGGAGTATTCTTGATCTTCACCACGCCGTCTTTACTATCGTAAATCGCCCCGAAGGCGGCGTTCAAGCCAGCATTTCCTTTCGGGCAGCAACCCCTGAGAAATAACCCCTGAACCCCATGGAAAAATTAAAAATTCTCCTTGTCGACGATGAACCCGCATTTACCAGAATGGTTAAGCTCAATCTGGAAGAAACCGGAAGATATGTCGTTCGCGTGGAAAACCAAAGCCCCAAGGCATGCTCTTCCGCCAGATTATTTAAACCCGACCTCATCTTTCTCGATATTGTGATGCCGGAAAAAGATGGCGGCGACGTGGCCGCCGAAATTAAAAATGATCCGAAACTCAAATCCACCCCGATTGTTTATCTAACCGCCATGGTTTCTTCGTCGGAAAGCACCAAGGAGCCTTTCTCCAGCGCTGGCGAACTTTTCCTCTCCAAGCCGGTTACGGTCGATAAACTCAATCATTGCATCAAAAAAGTATTGAACCTCTAAGGTTCCCTAAAGCTCGTAACCCTCAGGGGCAATCATCACGACAAACTCCCCTTTGCGGAATAAAGCGCCGCTGGTTTCCAGCCGCTTTTCCATATCTCCCAGTCTCAAGGTTAACACGGTCTCGTAAATCTTGGTAATTTCCTTGGCCACCGAGATCCACCGCTCGGGTCCCAGTTCAGCGCAAGCCTCGCGAATGAATTTTTCGATGCGGTGATTGGATTCGTAGAGACAAAGGGTCGATCCAAAGGAGCGGAATTCCTGAAAGAATTTTTGCCGGGCCGACTTTTTGGGAGGCAGAAAACCCCGGAAATAGAAACTGTCGGTCGGCAACCCGCTGATCGCTAATGCGGACAAACAGGCGGTTGGTCCGGGAACTACCTCCACCGGCAGATCCCGACGGCGGCATTCTCTTACGAGACGAAACCCGGGGTCACTGATACCGGGCATACCGGCATCACTCAACAGGGCCACCACTTTCCCAGAGGCAATGGCATCAGCCCAAACCGGCGCCTGAGCCTTCTCGTTGTGCTCATGGAAAGGGATCATGGGCTTTTCGATATGGAGAGGATCGGTCAGACGCCGGGACATTCTGGTGTCTTCACACAGCAAAACATCAACCGATTGAAGAGTTTCGGCTCCCCGGGCTGAGAAGTCTGCCCGGTTCCCAATCGGCGTTCCAATAAGAATTAATTTTCCCGAAGTTTCCACAAAGAAAAAGCCCGCTGGATAGTACCAGCGGGCCAAAAGATTTTCAGAATCCCATTACCGGCGCTTCGTCCTGCCATGACGCCGGTCGACTCCAGGGAACTGAGGTCTCATCAGGGTCGTGACCATTGCAACCGCTGAAAAGCAGCCCGGTCAGGAAGAGTCCAATGAGAATGAGTCTTTTCATGGGTGAAGACGATTAGTCGATCGACCTGAAGGTATCCCCCTGACGAATCGAACGATCAAGGGTGCCGGGCAGTACCTGGGCAATCGCCAGATTTTCCCTGGCTTCGCTGACCCGAACCCGGGCAATCGCCCGGTCCCCACGAAAAACCGCATAGTTGATATTTTCCCGCACCCCGTCTTCGGACCCTTGATTCAGGACCACAAACGCGGAGTCCGACCCAACGGCGGAAACCAATCCACTGATGGGACCGGTAACCACAGGCTCGGGTTCGTCACGTTCATCGGTGACGCCATTAAAATCATCCCAATCCATGCCTGCAACATCCCGATCGTCAACCTGCGCAGCTTCCGCTTCATCAAGTTCTTCCTCTAAAGAAGCTACTTGCTGACGCAAACTGACCAGTGTCCGCTCGTGCTCGTCTTCCATCTGGGCGATGCGGCGATCGAGTTCGGCATTACGCTGATTCAATTCATCCCTTTCGTCTTCAAGTTGCGAAATATTTCTGCGGGCATCGCGCAAATCGCTGCGGGCTTCCTGTAGATCGCGCTCCGTCTGGGCAAGATTTCTCTCCAGCACATCGATTTCCGCCCGAGCGTCTTCCAAATCACTTTCCAAACCATCAGCGCGAGCACGCTCGGCGTCCCGGTCATCGGTCATTACCCGAAGATTTTCTTCGGACTCCTGAATTTGGCCACGGGTCGTGGCAATTTCGCCTTCCATCTCTTCATGGAAATCTTTGATTTGCATAAAGAGGACTACGGCGGCAATGGCTCCGGCAATGGCCAGAACACGTAAGATAAGTGAGGTAATGTTCATATCGTTTGGTTTTAGGTATTGGGATAATGAAAGTTATTCAGGGGAAGACTACATGACAATGGAAAAAATACCATTTTTCAAGATGAATTTTTCCCATAATACTTATTTTCCCACCAATGGTCAGATTTTTCCATACTCACGGCCCGATTGGCCGCCAAGTGGCAAAGCAATTTGTAAACCGTTTCCTCATCCACTTGAGAGAGTTTTTGGCTGATTTCCTCTACCGTCAAAGCTTTCTGTTCTTTCACCAAAAGAGAGCGGATTTCGCTTTTATGCCGCAGAATCGAGGAGGCCGCTTTTTTGCCCGCTTCCACCCCGGGCTGGTGGTAGGCATTAATGTTCACCAAACTCGCATAAAACCCCACGGCCCGCTCAAATAGAGCAATTAGTGAGCCTACTCCCTCGGGGTCAACCTGTGGCAAAGTGATGGTTAAGGAAGGACGGCCATTTTCTGTCAAAGCCTCCCGCGTTCCAAGATAAAAGCCGTGCAGATAGTCACCGGAGGTCATTCCCTCCTCATCCACCGCCATGGAAGGTCCCCTACGATCACGCAAAACCTCGACAAAAACGGCAAAAAAATTCGGCACCCCTTCACGGAGCTGTTGAACGTAGGCGTGTTGATCAGTGGAACCCTTATTCCCGTATACCGCTATCCCCTGATGCACGACGTTGCCTTCAAGGTCCTTCTCCTTGCCCAGAGATTCCATCACCAATTGCTGAAGGTATTTCGAGAAGAGCTCCAAGCGGTCTTTATAAGGCAAAATCACCATATCCTTCTCGCCTTGGCCATTAGTCGCGTGCAACCAGGAAAACGCCAGAAGCGCGGCCGGATTCTTCGCAAGGTCGGACGCCCTGGTAAGCTCGTCCATCGATGCCGCTCCAGATAGAAATCGGCGAATATCAATACCTTGCAGCGCTGCGGGCAAAAGCCCCACCGGTCCGGTTTCGGAGGTTCTTCCACCGACCCAGTCCCACATGGGAAAAGTAGCCAGCCATTTTTCTGCCTTGGCCCGTTGGTGCAAAGCACTGTCTTCTCCGGTGATTGCCACCGCATGGGGAGCAAAAGCCAATCCGGCCCGCTCATAAGCCCGGGCGGCCTCCAGCATACCATTGCGCGTCTCCGGAGTCCCGCCGGATTTGGAGATGACCAAAACCAGCGTTCTCCCCAATTGCCCGTTCAAATGCCCCAAAACCCGATCCATTCCCTCCGGATCGGTATTGTCAAAAAACCACGGGGTCAGCTTGTCCTTTTCATCACGGCCCAGGGCCTGGCTGACAAATTGCGGTCCCAGAGCGGAACCGCCAATACCGATGACCAGCAGATTGGTAAAAGGTCCCGATTCTCCACTCAATTCCGCGCGGTGAACCTTGGCCACAAACGCTTCCATCTCTTCCAGCGTGGAATCAATTGCCTGGGTGATTTCCTTGCTGGGTGCCCGTTCCGGGCTACGAAGCCAATAATGGCCTACCATACGCTCTTCATCCGGATTGGCGATCGCGCCCTCTTCCAAGGCCTCCATATCCCGAAAAGCCTTACGCCAAGCCTTTTCCCGGGATTTCAGATAATTGTCCGGCAAGCCCATACGACTGACATCGAGGGCGAAGCCTGTGGGCTCATTACGATAAAGAGTTTTGCGGAAGTTTTCCCAGTTTTCTGACATAATGGA
Source organism: Opitutales bacterium (assembly GCA_022565335.1). GTDB lineage: Bacteria > Verrucomicrobiota > Verrucomicrobiia > Opitutales > T3Sed10-336 > JAIUMY01. The sequence goes on along the minus strand of JAIUMY010000012.1, from coordinate 4,169 downwards.
TTCTTTTCTGATGGTTTTGGTGGAGGACTTTGATGAGGAAGGAGACGAACGGGGTCCTTACAAATGTCCGTCAGTCACCGCCCCCTTGGAAGCAGAACTGACCTGTTGGGCGTACTTGGCAAGAACTCCCCGGCGTTCCTTCGGCGCAGGGGGTGTCCATGCCTTACGGCGAGCCTCCCACTCCTCGTCGCTAAGAAGAGCATTGATCTCGTTTTTATCGGCATCGATCTCAATTTTGTCCCCATCCTTGAGCAAACCGATCGGACCCCCTACCACACCCTCGGGGGTGATGTGTCCGACGACAAAACCGTGACTTCCTCCGGAAAAACGACCATCGGTAATAAGCGCAACGTCCTTGCCCAACCCTTTGCCCATAACCGCCGAGGTGGGGGAAAGCATCTCCCGCATACCAGGACCGCCCTTGGGACCTTCATTGCGAATGACAATCACGTGCCCTTTCTGCACCCGCCCTTCGAGAATCGCCTTCATGGCTTCTTCCTCGGCCTCAAAAACAATGGCTTCCCCTTCAAAGCGCAGACCTTCCTTACCGGATATCTTGGCGACCCCACCCTCCGGGGCCAAATTACCGTAAAGAATTCTCAGATGGCTGTCCTTTTTGATCGGTCGATCAATCGGATAAACGACATCCTGATCTTCCGTGTAGGGTTCTATTCCCTCCAAATTCTCGGCCACGGTTTTGCCGGTAACGGTCAAACAATCTCCGTGCAAAAGACCTGCGTCGAGAAGTATCCGCAACAACGGCGGCAAGCCCCCGATCCTTGTAAAATGCGCCATGTTGTATTTTCCGGAAGGCTTTAAATCAGCCAAAACCGGTACCTTTTTCCCAATCCGGGTAAAATCTTCCAAGGTCAATTCAACCTCTGCGGCATGGGCCATGGCAATCAAATGCATCACCGCATTGGTCGAACCCCCGAGGGCAATAACGACCGTAATCGCGTTCTCAAACGCTTTCCGGGTCATAATATCGCGGGGGCAAATCCCTTTTTCAATCAGCTCCATCACCGCCTGCCCCGCATTCACGCAATCCTGGACTTTCTCTTTGGAAATTGCCAGCTGCGCCGAACTGTTGGGCAGCGACATACCCATTGCCTCAATGGCCGAAGCCATCGTATTCGCCGTGTACATTCCACCGCAGGAGCCGGCCCCGGGGATGGCACAGGACTCAATCGCCTTGAGCTCCTGATCGTCCATTTTCTTGTTGGCATGCGCGCCCACAGCCTCGAAAACCGAAACAATATCGACCGGTTTCTCCTTGTGAATACCGGGAACAATGGTACCTCCATAAACAAAAACCGAAGGCCGGTTCAAGCGGGCCATGGCAATCAAGCATCCGGGCATGTTCTTGTCACACCCGCCGATCGCCACCACGCCGTCAAAGCCCTCAGCCCCCGCCACCGTTTCCACGGAGTCCGCGATAACTTCGCGGGAAACCAGCGAATACCGCATGCCCAAGGTTCCCATGGAGATGCCGTCAGAGACCGTAATAGTCCCGAAAATGACCGCCTTGCCCCCGTTTTCATCAGTCCCCCGGGCGGATTGCCGGGCCAGCTCATCGATGTGCATATTGCAGGGCGTCAACATGCTCCAGGTGGAAGCTACGCCAACTACCGGCTTCTGGAAGTCCTCATCCGTAAAACCCACCGCGCGCAACATCGAGCGATTGGGGGTGCGATCCGGTCCATCCACCACTTGGGAGGAATATTGGCGTTTTTTATCAGCGTTACTCATAGGACAAAAGGGGTTACGGGCTACCTGGAGCCCTTGTTTCCATAGGATAACGCCAATTTATTGACAATAAGGTCGCCGTGCGCAAGACCTTTTGCATGAGTTTCCATCTGCCAACGGTGATTAAGGCCCTGCTCTTCTCCTCTTCCGATGCCCTTTCGGTGAAGGAGATCCAAAAGGTTTTTACGCGCTTCCACGAGGAGAAGGAAAAAGAACAGGAACGTCGGGAAAAGGAAAAGGCCGAAGGTTCGGAACCGATTGAGGAAGCGGCCGAAGAAGCGGCCGACCCATGGCCCGAGGACGTTCCCTCCTTGATCACCTCCACCAACATCCGGGAAGCGGTGGAAAACTTGCGGGAATCCCTCCGCGAGGAGGAATCCGTCTATGATATTCAAAAGACCCATGATGGTTACCGCATGGTCATCCGCCCGGAACACAGCCTGTGGGTCAAACTCCTCCGCAATGAACCGAGGGAGATCAAACTGAGCCAGGCCGCCCTGGAAACCCTGGCGGTCATCGCCTACCGCCAGCCGGCCACTAAAGCCGAGATCGAAGCCATTCGGGGAGTCTCGGTGGATGGAGCGGTGCAAAGGCTGCTCGAGAGAGACCTGATTTTGATCAAAGGCCGTGCCGACCTTCCCGGTCGACCGATACAATACGGCACCACCGACCGCTTTCTCGAATTCATCGGCTTGCAGAGCCTGGAAGAACTCCCCTCCTCCGATGTCCTCTCCCCCCGACAAGTGGACGAATGGATTGTCCGCGCCTCCAAACAAAGCGATATGTCGGATAAAGACATGGGCTTGCCCGAGGAAAACGCTTCCCAAGCCTAACCTTTTTTACTTACTCTGAAGCAATGTCCGACGAACTCACCCCCCACCGCGAGAAAATCGATGCCCTTGATGAGCAGTTGGTACAACTTTTCAACCAACGCCTCGAATCGGCGGCCGCCATTGGCGAGATCAAAAAACGCCAGGGCGCTCCCATCTATGTGCCCGAACGGGAGGAAGAGGTTTTCCGCAAAGTTTGTCAGCACAATCAGGGAAAGCTTCCCAACGCGGCCCTCCGCGCGATCTATCGGGAAATCATGTCCGCCGCCATCGCCCTGGAAAAGGAAACCGTTATTGCCTTTCTCGGGCCCGAGGCGACCTTTACCCACCAGGCCGCATTGAAAAAATTCGGCGTTTCCCTTCACTACAAAGCCCTCCCCTCCATTGCCGATGTCTTTCATCTGGTCGAAAGCGGCGAGGCCGACTACGGCGTTATTCCCATAGAAAATTCCACCGAAGGGGCGGTTTTTCACTCGCTTGATATGCTGGTCGATTCGGATTTGAAAATCGTCTCCCAGCTGTACCTGGAAATCAAACATGCGCTGCTCACCGAACAAACCGACTTGAGCAAAATCCAAGAGGTTTATTCGAAGGACCAGGCCATCGGACAATGCCGCCACTGGCTGCAAACGAATTTGCCCCAAGCCCGCCTGGTTGACACGGCCAGTACCGCCCACGCCGTGCAACTGGTCAAAAACCGACCCGACTGCGCGGCCATCGCCAGCACTCTCGCCGGAGAGATGCACGGGGTTCCCGTTTTGCGGGAAAGCATTCAGGATAAATCCGACAATATCACCCGCTTTCTCATCGTCGGCAAACAACCCACCGCCCCGACCTCTACCGAGTCCAAGACCAGCATCGTCATCTCCATCAACGACGAAGTCGGAGCCTTGCAAAAAGCCATTGCCCCCTTCAGTTCACGCAAACTGAATCTCTGCAAAATCGAATCCCGCCCCAGTCGCAAACGCCCCTGGGACTACTACTTTTTCATCGACTTCATCGGTCATCACGATGAGCCGCAGGTGCAGGAAGCCCTCCAAGACCTGCGCCGTATCTGCCCCCTCGTCAAATGGCTCGGCAGCTACCCAAACATTTCCTGAGCTAAGGATTCCTCCACCACCTGCGGCGGAGCAGGCGTTTTTACCTAAACTCCACAACTGAGGAGTGCGAACGTATCGGGAAACTTCCCGTTTTCAAGGGACAGTCTCAGAACTCCTGATCCCACGTTTCCCGGAACCCCCCATCGAAAATTTCAAGTTGTTTTTGAATAAAGACTTAAGCGCAAGACGATAGGCTCTGCTCTGATAAATCGTATGAAACGGCAAAGGAAACCCTTTTCGCGAGAGAATACCGGCAAGTCATCGCATGAGAGGTGAAAAGAAACCTAAGTCCCGGAGGGACGGGCCGATGGTAGGCGTGGTGGCAATCCACGTAATCCCCAAGCAAAAATCAAAATGTCTCGCAGAGCGAGACCTGATAGGGGTGGGTTTGAGGTGCTTTCATTAGCCAAAAACCTAGTACCATTTGAGCGACTCTTCTCCTGCTCTCGCTCTGCGAGGCATACTATTGAGGGTGATGCCTATTCCGTGGATT
>JAIUMY010000011.1 GCA_022565335.1 Opitutales bacterium | reverse complement strand
TCCTCGTCGGTCAACTCAATCCCCTCCGCAGCGGGCACTTCCACCAGAATATGGAAGTGATTGGCCATTATACAGTAAGTCAGAACTTTGACCCCTGAAAAGGCCGCCACCTTGTGTAACATTTTGGAAAGAACGGCTTTCTCCTTCTCGCCAAAAATCTTTTCTCCATTCACCGTCCGCGACATCACATGATAAACCGCCGGACAGTCCGTAAAATGTAAGCGTTTTCGTTGCATACCCCCTAAAAAAACGAAAATTCACCTATCGTCAATTACTAAGTTCAAAAACCTTAAATTTTGCTTTATGGGGATTAGGGGTTTTTAGCTTTTAGGATTCTTTGGGTTTGGGGGGATCGGTGGAGAATTAAGAGGCGGTGGGTGGCGCGGGTTAGGGCTACGAAAACTTTTTTGGTGTGGCTGCGTCGGAGTTCCTCCCGCTCTTCTTCGTCCAAGGCCAGGGATTCCTCGGCGGAAAAAAGGTGATCCAACCCCAAAACTACCACCACCGGTGCTTCCAATCCGGTGCAGGCATTAAGCGAGCAAACCCGGATTTTGTCCCGCGCGAAGTCCTCCTTAGCGTCAATTGCCGGAGTAGCTTCATTTTCAGACAGATGGCGAACCAGTCCCTCCACTTCCTTTTGCTGGCTATGGATCACCAAAACTTGCCCCAGGAGCAAACCTTCTTCGCGGGCGCGGGCGATTTCTGCTACCAGTCTGGCCTTTTCGTCTTGAGCCGTCGGCGATTGTAAGAACCGCGGCGGTTCGCCAGCGGGCATTCCCTGTAAGGTGGCTTCATCAGGCAAATTCACTTCGCCATCCTCCAAAGGTAACCGGCTCTGATAGAACCTTCCGGCAAAGGTTAGAATGTCCCGGGTATTTCGATATGGCTTTTCCAATCGCTGCGCGCGGCCCCGCACTTCCCTTCCCAGGACCTGTTGCCAGGATAGGCCACTACGCAAAAACCCCTGAGTGGGATCAGCCACCATAAACAATTCCCCTTTTTCCGGTTCCAAAGCTTCTTTAATCAAAGTAAACCAAACCGGAGCGAAAAATTGGGCCTCATCGACGTAAATTGCATCGTAACTTGGAAGTTTGACTTTTCCCTGTCGAATTTGATGTAAAACACTGACCGGAAAACCGGCCCAGTCGTTTTGCCCCCGCTCCCCCAGGATTTTTCGATATTCGCGGAAAAGGGCAAAGACCTCGTTCCGCTGGGCCTTCCCCAGACCACGATGGCGGCCAACCCGCTCAACCCTCTGATACCAACTCTCCGAGACCGTATCCTCGGCATGGTCACAAATCCAGGCAAATTCATCGACCAAAAACTCTGGCGAAAATTTCCATGGGATCGTACGCTCTTGTAATAACCGGCGCAGCAACTCGATCTGCTTATACCGGGACAGCAGCTCAACCTTCCCCCGATAGATCCGGCGGATCCAACGATAAAAGGTGTTCCATTCGATGGTGAGACGGTCATCCAATTCGCGAATACGATTCTCCAAGTCACCACGCAAAGGTTTATTGTGAGTTAAAACAAGAATTCTCGCATTTTTGCGCAAGCGAGCCAAGGCCCGTGCCCGAAAAAGAAGAACCAGTGTTTTCCCGCAACCAGCAACGCCAGTCACCAATCGAAGTTTTCCCCCATCAACGACTTCCCTTGCCTCGGCCGACAATTCCAAATCTTTTTTGAGGGCCGCTTCCTGGTCGTAATCCAGAAAAAAATCCGTCTGAAAGGGACGGCTTTCGGATTCTTCCCGGACCTGCGAAACCCACCTGCGGGGAATGGTTGACTCGGGAGAGAAGCGACTCCGCAGATGTCCCAACAAAATGCTATCCAGGGAATCCGACGCCGTGGCCCGAAAGGCCTTTTCCAAAGCCTCCGTTTGACATTCCTCGCGACCCAGCAAGCGATATCCGGGGCAATCAAGCAAAGCCGCCACCCGCCGCACGCTCTCCGCCGAGGCTTTGGGAAACAACAACCATTTTTCCACTGCCAAATCAGGTTCATTCTCGGCCTGAAGGGTTTCGAGGAATACCTCCATGGTCTTCCATTCTTTTAAATCCTGAGAGTGAGACATGGATTTATCGGCAAACAAATCGCCCTGAACCCGCTCTTCCATCGATTCCGTATCGGCATCGCTGACTGCCAGTAAGAATGCATAACGTTCCTGATAGAGTACTAAAAACTCGGGACTGCGTACCTCCCCCAAAGGATACGACAATCGGCAAATCAGATCAGGATCATTCATTTTCTTCAATTTCCGGTACACCAAAGCGGTCTCTTTGGTTACCCGTCCGGGAAGGGTTTCTGGTAAAATCCTGGCCATTACAACTCCACTATCCGAGAGGCCTCCCTAAGACTTCGCCAATGCGAAAAATCCTCATTTTCCGCAAAATCCTCCCCATCCAGCCGGGGCAGAAAATCCTTGGAGGCTAGAAGAATCACTTTTGTCCTGGCCCGGGTCACGGCAACGTTCAACCGTGCGGGCAGATACAAAAAGTCCCGCAAGTGTCGCAAAAAACCGGGGTCACTGGCGGCCGTGCTGACCAAAATCACATCCCGTTCCTGGCCTTGCATTCGCTCTACCGTATCCACGACTAGTTTGGTAAACAAATCCGACTCCACCCCTTCGGGCTTACGCAGTAACGAACGAATGACCCGAGCCTGCCGTCGGAAAGGCGTGACCACGCCAATTTTGGCTGGTTCTACTCCGTGCTGCCATAGCGCCTGGACCAAATCCCGCACGGCAGTCGCCTCCTCCATTGAATAGTGTCGGGTACGGGGAGCGTTGGTATTGATCCAAACCAGACTTTGTTGCGGATCAAGCACCCGGCCAATCCGAGGTGAAGCAAAAGCCTTTCGGCTGAGCGACAGTCTCCTCTCCGCTACTGCCGGGGCGGCTTGTAAAGCACTGCAATAGAACCGATCTCCCGACCAGGCCGCAATCTGCGCATTCAATCGATAGGTGTAAGTCAACATCACCCGCTCCCGGTTCTTCTCAAGGGCTCGAAAAACGGAAAAATTTTCCGCCTCGCTGGCAGGAACCGATTGAAGAACGGGAGGCAACTGTTTGGGATCCCCCACGATGATATACACTTCCGCGCTCAACATCGCCATAATGGCCAAAGGCAGGGTCATCTGGCTGGCTTCATCCATAACGACACAATCGAAGTCCACTCCTGCCAAACGCTGACCCCGCGCGACAAAGGGGGTAGCCCCAATCACATAGGCCCCCGCTTCATCTTTCAAGGGAGATTCGGCGAAGGATTCATATTGGGGAATCGGAAGATCGGGCGCATGGACGGGGCGGCCAATCTTCACAATATTCTCAAACCCGGGCATCGCTTCGCGAATTTTCCTCAGGGCCTCATGAATCGCCCGATGCGTCAGCGCTGTTACGAGGATACGTTCTCCCCGTTGGACGCGTTGTTTGACGATATTGGCCAAAACCCTGGTCTTCCCCGTTCCCGGTGGTCCCTGAATCAAGCAACACCATTCCGCCGACACGCCCTCGGCAATGGCCTCTTGTTGGGAATTATCATATCCCTCGGCCTCCGCATTTTCCATACTTTGGTCGTAGCGCTCCAGATCAATTTCATCACGAGGCGCTTCCTCCGACAACAAAGGCAAAATACGTTCCCGTCCGCGCTCGGTCTCGCCCAGTTCTTTAAATGTTTGCTTATAAAACCACGCTAGATCAAAAAAGGCCGCATCCAAGGTATAGGTGATGCCCTCACGCAAGTCTGCGGTCACTTTCGGCGAGGAAGGCCGCAGTTCGATAAATTCCTCTCCTTTTGCCGTTTGTCCGTCACGATACCATTCCAATTCAGCAATTTCGGAAAGGGGGTTTCCCTGATGAATAATAACCCGATCCATCTCTCGGAATTCCGAAAGATTTTCCCTCCCCTCCAAACGCAGCAACCCATCCTGCTGGACACCCACAAAGGTCATTTTCGGAACACATTTTCCACGGGCCACCCTTTCCGATTCGGGGAGGGCCAGCAGCGTCTGATGGGCTTCCCGTTGCAGGCGCAACTCCTTTTCCGTAAAATTCTTGAGCTCATGGTAGAGTTCCACCAGCTTGGGCCGAGCGAGGGGTTTATCCATAAAAAATTAACTGACGCCAAAGACTGATAGAAGCAACCATAAACGGTTCAACAATGGGTTGATCCGAGGATTCAGTCCCGCGATCGCAGATTCTTTCCGCGGTTAGTGGCGCTACGGGGCGAGCGACATTTTCCGACGGAATACTTTAGTATTGGAAGCAGAGCTTTTCCTCTCTAAGAATACAAACATGAACAAGGTGCTCTGGATGCTCGCGCTGATTGGACCCGTTTTAGGATTTTCGCTTTACGGACAAACGAACTGGGAAGCTTATTTGGAGAGTCACGCAGAACCCTGGCCGAAGGAAAATCCGACCGCGGAATGGGGGCCGCGTTGGGCCGAACATCGATTTGTTCTATTGGGGGAATCCACCCATGGCACGTCGGAGTTTTACGAGATGCGGGCTACTCTGACCCGTCATTTGATGGAAAACGGCAGCCACCGCTTCGTCGTGGTGGAGGGAGATTGGGAAGGTTTGAAAAAAGCCAATGCGTATGTTCGCGGTGAAAGCGAATACGCAAGTGCGGAGGAAGTTCTACTGAAGCTTGACCGCTGGCCTCGCTGGATGTGGGCCAACCGTGAATTCGCCACCTTGTTGGAGTGGATGCGGGAGGCCAACCAGAACCGCCCGGAGGAGAAATGGTTCGGGGTTTATGGAATGGACATATACTCTTGGCCCGGATCCTTCGACGCCCTGCGCGATTGGCTAAAAGATAACGACCCTAATTACCTGTCCACCTTTGATCGGCAAATGCGCGCGCTTGTCCGCTACCGTGATAATTGGCCACGGTATAGTCACGCCGCCTGGGCGATGGCCACACGGGGGCCGGAAACCGTTCCCACCGCGATGGCTGGATTGAAGGACCGCATTCGAGCCGCGGAACTGAGCAAACGGGAGGAAACCTATTTCTTAATACGAGCCCGAAGCGTCATCGCGGCGGAACGGCATCTGCGCGAGGCCCGGTTGAATAATGCGGAATCATGGAATGCCCGGGCACGCCACATGAAAAGGACCGTGGAACAGTTGAGCGAACTCTTGCCGGAGGAGCTCGGCATCATCGTCTGGGCGCACAATACGCATATCGGAGATGCCCGGGCCACCCCCATGGGGGAACACGGGATGGTCAACATCGGCTCCCTAATGAGAGAAAAAAAGGGTACGGAGAACGTTTTTCTCCTTGGCCAGACTACCGGCAGCGGCACCTTCCTGGGGGCCCGCACTTGGGAGGGAGAGCGGGAAATTTTTGCCCATAAACCACCCCACCGTCATTCCCTGGAAGGCCATTTGGCTACCAGTTTTGAAGAACCGATGGTGATCCCATTTGCCGAGGCGCTAGAGCGTGGAGACGAATTACCAGTCATCGGCCACCGGGCCATCGGGGTGGTGTATCAAGTGGACGCTCCACAACAACATTACGTCCCTTCGCAATTGCCACAGCGCTACGATACTCTACTCTTTTTTCCCGAAACGACCGCTCTTCACCCCCTGCACGAAAGAGAGTGAGACAAATTATTACCTTTGCCCGGGGAACACTAATGTGAGACTAAGGTGTTTCCGAGGCCTCCGGAGTGTTGCGCCCAGGGGCGCAAGGCCCCCGCTCGCGGTCGAAAGGGGGCGACCTTTCCGTTTTCCGAAGCATTGCGCTCAGGGGCGTAAAGCCCCCGCTCGCGGTTGCCCCAAGCGGGGACCTCGTGTCCCTGCGCGGAGGGCTCCCGACCCCACGAGTCTCTTAATCGTATATTCCAGCTCCGCTGGGGGCACCACTTGTTTCTGAAAGGGCAAGACTCATTGAGCGGCAATCGGACCAACTCAGGACTTTACAAAAAGCAAGGACTCACCTTTCCGTTGACCTCGGGGGGCGACCTCTTTTATTCCTGAAGTATGGCTAAACTCTCTCTCTCTCCGAGTATCTCCTTGATTTTTCCGGCGCTCGCGGCGCTTTGCTTTCTGGCTGAAACTTCTCCGGCCCAAGCACAAACGTTCGGGGTTCGTTACGCCGATCTGGGCGGATTTTACGCCCGCACTCACGGTGGAGGCGACACCTTCGACACCTATGGTGGCAATTTCCAACTAAACTTTCCTTTAATTGAGGAAAACACCGAACTCGGTCCCTTTGGCTTGGATCTGAGGAATCAATACAGCAACACGTTTGACAACGAAAGCGGTGTCTCCCTGGAGGGGCATCGCGTGGCCGCTGGCCCCTTACTCTATTTTCCCCTACAAGAAGATCTCCGGCCCTTTGCCACTGCTCTTTTAGGGCATACCTTTTCCCGTTTCCGCAGCGATGGCGGTCCCACCGAGAAAGACAACACGTGGACATATGCGGTCGGTGTCGGTTTTGAGTGGCTACCGATTGAACGCCTTTCCATCGCTCCGCGAATTGCCTATGCGAATAGTTTCAGCGGAGGAAGAGACAGCATGCAATACGGAGCGGAGACTGATTACTGGATCAACGACCAGTTTTCCCTTGGCGTCGGCTACAACTATTTCAGTACCAGCGACGATTTTACCCATGACCTGGTTCTTCGCACCCGCATCCGCTTTTAGATTCTAGCCGGGTTAGCCGCGGCCACAGAGTTGGCCCAAGGTGTTTATCCAGTTCCCGTTTACCCTGTAAGGACTGCCTGAGCGGCGAGCAAAACCTCTGCGCCGGAGAAGAGTAAACGATTATCGATCGTCACGGCGGCTTCGCAGATCGGGGGTCCTACTTCGCTCTCCGGGCTACGAAGAGCAGGAAGGAACCCAGGCTGCTTTATTTCCCGCTCCGGCAGCATGTCATCACCCTGCGACCGGCAAGGGCCTGCCGACCTTCCCACGACGCTGTCCCCGTCCAAACTTCCGTAAGACTCCAGCCTACGTGGATTCTTATTGCCTCCCACAAGGATTTTACTTAAGGTTGGCAACAACCATAAGTCATTTCCACTGAAATGATGTCGCAGGGTTTTTTAGCAGGAGTCGTTCGATAGGTGGCAAATCCGTTTTTCCGGTTTGTCTGGTCCTTCCTTTTTTATATCTATGAATCCTCCTCTCCCGTTAAACAGCCCAGAGCCTTCTTGCAATTTACCGAAAATCGCCTTTCTCGGAAACCACCCTCCACGCCTTTGTGGAATCGCTACCTTCACGCACGATCTTTGTCAGGCCGTAACCTTGGCCGCTCCGCAAACGGAATGCTATGTCGGAGCGGTTAACGACCACGAGAAAGCCTACGACTATCCCCCGCAAGTGCGTTTTCAACTACTGGAAAAGGATCTGGACTCCTATCGGAGGGCGGCCGATTTCCTGAATTTCAACCAGGCCGACGTTCTCTGCGTGCAACACGAATTTGGAATCTACGGGGGCCCCGGGGGCAGTCACCTCCTGGCCTTGCTCAGGGAGGTTCGCATGCCCGTCGTAACAACACTACACACTGTGCTGAGCGACCCGACCCCAGTCCAACGGCAAGTTATGGAGGAGCTCGCCGCGTATAGTGACCGCCTGGTTGTAATGGCGGAAAAGGGAGCGGAAATTCTCCGCGAAACCTATGGCCTTCAAGACGCGAAGATCGCCGTCATCCCACACGGAATCCCTGATGTGCCGTTCGCTGAGTCCGGCCCCGCCAAGGCCCAGTTCGGGGTCGAAGGACGACAGGTCCTGTTCACCTTTGGTTTGATCGGCCCGGGCAAGGGAATTGAACAAGTCATTGAGGCCTTGCCGGAGATCATACGCGATCATCCGGAGGCCGTGTATCTGGTGCTGGGGGCAACCCACCCGAATTTGCTGGCGACCGAGGGGGAACGCTATCGCCTTAAACTAAAACGCCTTGCCGAGGATCGTGGGGTGAGCGCCCACGTTATTTTCCACAACCGTTTCGTTTCCGCACCGGATCTCAAGGAGTTCATCGCGGCCACGGATATTTATGTAACACCATACCTTAATGAGGAACAGGTGACTTCCGGCACCTTGGCCTACGTTTTCGGAGCCGGGAAAGCGGTAGTCTCAACTCCGTACTGGCATGCGCGGGAACTTTTGGACCAGGGACGGGGGGAATTGGTACCCTTTCGCGACCCCGGCGCAATCGCCAAGGCGGTCTGTGGTCTACTTGACGATCCTGCCCGCATGCAGAAGATTCGCCGCCAAGCTCACGCCATCGGTCGGGAAATGATCTGGTCGGCGGTAGCCGACCGCTACCTCAAGACATTTCGGGAGGTCCGGGCACAACGAAAGGAAAACCCTCGCGCCGCCTTTGCAAACTGGACCCTCAATCAGAGACCTGAAGGCCTACCGCCACACCTGTTGGATCACATTGTGCGCATGAGCGATGGAACGGGCATTTTCCAGCATGCGATTTTCAACGTGCCAAATTTCCATGAAGGTTATTGTACCGATGACAATGCCCGGGCCTTCATTCTGTGTAACCTGCTCGACGAAATCGGGGCCTCCCCGCCCTCGAACAGCCTGAATAAACTGGCCACCGGCTATCTTGGGTTTCTTGCGGCAGCTTTGGACTACGATCGCGGAAGGTTCCGCAATTTCATGAGCCACGGGCGTTGCTGGCTCGAGAAGGTCGGCAGCGAAGACAGTCACGGACGCGCTTTGTGGGCCGTTGGAAGCGGCGCCGGGCGGTCCCGCGATGCGGGACACACCCAGCTCTCCGCGCAACTTTTCGAACGGGCCATCCCCATCGTGGAAACTTTCTCATCCCCACGGGCCTGGGCTTTCGCCCTCCTCGGACTACACGAATACCGCCGCCGTTTTACGGAGTCCGCCGATCTCGATAAGCTCCGAACCCTCCTGGGCAAAAGACTCATCAAATCCTGGCATACCTATGCCACCAAGGAATGGCCTTGGTTTGAAGAAAGCGGCACCTATGAAAACGCCCGCTTCTGCCAGGCCCTTCTGTTGGTCGGCCAATCGGGACCCGATCAGGAGGCTCTTCGCATTGGACTGGAGTCCCTCCAGTGGTTGGTTACTCTGCAAACAGGGCCGTCCGGTTGTTTCCGTCCCATTGGCAGCAATGGTTTCTACCCCAAAGGTGGCCCCCGGGCCGATTTTGACCAACAACCGGTGGAAGCTCAAGCAATGGTGTCCGCCTGCATTGAAGCGCATCATGCCACCGGAAAAGCCTATTGGCTTAAAGAAGCCAAGCGGGCCTTTGAATGGTTTCTGGGCCGCAACGACCTGGGGCTCCCCCTCTACGAATTCACCAGCGGGGGGTGCAGCGATGGTCTCCACGCGGGCCGGGTCAGCCAGAATCAGGGGGCCGAATCCACTCTCGCCTTTCATTTGGCCCTTGCCGAAATGCGCACTGCGGAACAACCGGTCTCCGAGACCCGCCCCCTTTCACCCCTCGACCAGCTCTCCCCATGAAATCGATTCGTCTCCACCGCCACCAAGTTACCTTGGTTCCCGAATCCGCAAGGGTCATCATTCGTCCTTTTATTCCCGGCAGTGACGGGCAAATCGCAGCGATCATCCTACGCGCCACCAGCCTTCGTGAAGAGGAGGTAACCAAACATCTACAACAGCTTCTCGCGGAGTTCGATGAACGTCACTTCGACATCGAATCCACCCTTTTGGCTCACTTCGCCATGGTCCGGCCTCACGTTCCCAGGGACCCTTTGCTCTCCCGCGAACGACAACTCTTGATCGGGGCCTTGTTTTCCGGAGAATACGCTCTCGAATCAGCCGCCATTTTCAATCCTTCGATCGTTCCACACCCGGACCAGAGCGACGTTCCGAAGGGTGGATTGCGCTTCATCATGAGCCTCCGTGCCACAGGCGAGGGACATATTTCCTCCATTGAGTTTCGCGCCGGAACCATTGGGGAAAATGGTCGCATCACCCTCGATCCGGTTTCCCGGTTCGTGACCGCCCCGGAAATCATTTCCGATCCCGGCTACCAAAAGATGAGCTTTGCCACCAAACTACGGGAAATGGGGGTCGATGACTGGCACGCTGACGAAGTGCTGGCCCCCCTGCAGGCTCGGTTTACGCGTAGTGATCTCAATAAAAGTGTCGGCACGGTACGACATCATCATCAGCCAACGACCCACGAATTGGCCCATACGCTTGATTGCATACAGTGGCTGGCCGACTCCAACTACGAAATACAGTTCCCGGATAGTCTGGCCATTAGTGAACGGATCATTTTCCCAGTTTCATCCAACGAAACCAATGGCATCGAGGACGCCCGTTTCGTACGCTTTTTTGAGGAAGATGGATCGATCCTCTACTATGCGACCTATACCGCCTATAACGGACACGATATCCTCCCTCAACTCATCGAAACCCGGGACTTTCTCCATTTCCACATCCTCACATTAAACGGCGATGCGGTCCAAAACAAGGGCATGGCCCTCTTCCCGCGCCGCATTGGTGGACGCTACGCGATGCTCTCGCGCCAGGATGACGAGAACCTTTTCATTATGTTTTCGGACAGTCCCCACCACTGGAGTCATGCGGAGATCCTTCTTCGCCCCTCGGCCATGTGGGAGTCCGTCAAAATCGGAAATTGCGGATCCCCCATCGAAACCGAGGTCGGATGGCTCGTGATCACCCATGGTGTGGGTCCGATGCGGAAGTATTGTATCGGAGCGGTACTCCTGGATCTGGAGGACCCCAGAAAAGTCATCGGACGTCTCCGGGAACCGTTGATCTCACCACAAGGTGCCGAACGTGAAGGATACGTGCCCAACGTAGTTTACAGTTGCGGGTCGCTCCTACACGGTGAATCCTTAATCCTGCCTTTCGCGGTCAGCGATCAAGCCTCGGCCATTGCCAGCGTCTCCATCGCCGATTTATTAACTGCCTTGCAGGCCTGAGAGAAACCAAAAGGCTAGTTTTTCGAGAAGCTTTACTCCACGCAAAGACGGCCTCTGGGAAGCAGCCGACCTCGCCTTAGACGCGGAAAGAATAAAGACTCCTTTTTGCCGGGAAAAGAAAGCACCCGGAAGCTGGCCCCACCTTTTACAGCGGATATTTCCAAGGCCAGAAAGTCGACCCTGCAGAATCCTGCCTCAAAGTTTACAGTCGCCCCGGAAAACAGATACGGTCAACGGCTTTGTCAAAGTCTTTACCGCCGCTTAGAATATCAATTTCCAAGCGTAAGAAATAAAGGTTTTTAGGGATACTGTCATCGCGGGGCAAGCGGACGGCATCTTTTTCGGTGGTGATGATCATTTTGGCCTTCGCCTTGGCGAAAGCGGCAAACATCTTTTCCAGTTCCCGGGTGGTAAAACGGTGATGGTCGAGAAACCGGCGGGTTAAAATCAAATTGGCCCCATAGCGGCGCAAAAACCCTTCAAAGCTGTCCGGTGCGGCAATTCCACTGAAAGCCCCTACCCGACCTCCTTGTAAAGCGGTCAGAGGCAATTTTTCCTGGGTATGAAAATTTTCAAGGTACTGAGGACGATGCACACATTCGATCACCTCGACGCCCGGGTTATATTTTTCGATGGCGCGGTCGATTTCCGGATGGGGCCGACCGTCCGATTTGGTCACAAACACATAGGACGCTCTTTTCAAATGGCGAACGGGCTCCCGCAAAATGCCTCGGGGTAAAAGACGTTGGTTTCCGAAAGGGTTGGTTTTATCGATTAAAAGCAAATTAAGCCGGCCTTTCAGGGGGAGATATTGAAACCCATCATCCAAAATCAGGGTGTCCACCTGAAACCGCTTGATGGCGTATACCCCGCTATTGACTCGATTGCGATCAACCAGGACGACCACTCCCGGTAAATTCCGGGCCAGCATATAGGGCTCATCGCCCGCCTCCTCGGAATTGAGAAGAACCTTTTCACCATCGCTGACAATCCGTGGCGGAATTTCCTGATGGCTGTGGGTGAAGCTACGCCACCATCGCTGCCACAGGGGAATCTTTTTGCTTTTGTAGCCCCTCGTCAGGATAGCCACCTTCCGCCCCTTTTGAGTCAGGGACCGCGCAAATTTTTCGACTACCGGCGTCTTGCCAGTGCCTCCCACGGTAAGGTTCCCTACTACCACGACCAGGCAACCCAGTGGCCGATCATGTAATATCCGATTGCGGTAAAGCCAATAACGGGTGCGGGCAACGGCGCTGAAAAGGAGTGATAAAGCGGAAAGGAAGGCCGCATAAAAAGCCACCCAGAAACCCGTTCGCCGCCCGTAGATCACATCAACCGTGAATAACTCAAAACGTTGAAAAGCTTCCTTAACTGGATCCAAAATAAAGCGCATTTCACCTTAGCACCAGAGTTAGCACCAGAAGCTCAAAGCAGCCATCGTGGCAGGAAAGGGTTGGAGCTGCGTTCATAGAAAGAGTATGAGAAAAAATATCCCTCGCTGACAACCCCGCAGCGACGATCTCCCGAAAAAGTTTGTTTTGCCCCTTTTAGGGCAGCGAAAAAATTCCCGTGGCGGCGGGATCTTTCCCTTTTGCTTCAGGCAATTTTAGCAGTTTCGGAAGGTCTTCCCGTTTGCAAAGCGCAGGGGAACGCGTAAACTGGATTGAGGTCTGATTAGAAATGGCAAACTCTGCGCATCAATAGAACATTAACGGTCCCCCCTTGTGTTACGAATCCTGAAAAATCTTCCCGCTTTCCTTTTGGGTCTCTCATTAGGCGGCTTGCCGGCTTCCGCGATGGGCGAGGAGGAAGTCTCCCCGCCGGCGGCTCCGGATATTCAGAATCTGCCGTCCTTCCCCCCAGCGGACCAACCGGATCCGGAAAGGCAACCCCAGTCGGAGCGCCAGAAAACGGTGGCCCGCGCCCTGCAAAACCTCCAGTCGGCGGTTGCCGACGAACGCCGCGCGGCGGTCATGCTTCTCGGAAAATACAACTTGCCTGAAGCCCGGGAGGGAGTCATTCGAGCGCTCACTGACGAAAGCGGATCAGTTCGGCTGGCGGCGGTGGTATCACTTTTCGAGAGTCCCCGAAATTTACCCCGCCAGGCGCAGTGGCAGGTTTTTGCCCTTTTGGGCGATGAGGAAGTCTCAATCCGCAGAATCGTTTCCAATGTTCTGCCTTTTGTAGCCTCTGCGTTTCCGGTTTCCTTCGACCGGGACCGCCGGGAACCGCAACGGGACCTACCGGATGAATTCGCTAATTTGGTGTTCGAAGCCTTCTCCGACGAAGATGCTCTGGTGCGCCGTAATATGATTTCCAATTACCGGCAGCTTTACGTGCCTTTGCCCGAAGAGCGTTTAATCGCTCTCCTTCACGATCCCGACCCGGAGGTGGCCATGATTGCCCTTCAAACCGGAGATCGCGTGCTGTCCTCAGAGTCCTTTTCCCGCGAGGCCAAAACCTTGGTCGAACGCGGAGACCGAACCTATCGTCTGAACCTGACCCGCTACCTGGCCCACCACCGCGAACCGGACGCACTGCGCGCGCTGGACTCCCTAAGCGAAGACGAAGACCGCCAAGTTCGCCTGGAGGCCTCACTGGCTTTGTTTACGAACTCGCCCTCCAAGGAAGATTATCGAACCCTACTGGACGAACTACAGGCCGGACGGCTTTATTCAGACACCACCGAAAAAATCCTGCAAGCCGCCGCCTACCTCGGTACCAATGGCAGGGAATTTCTGGTCGAGGGCCTGGGTCATCAAAGCACCCTTTATCGCCGTCATACTGCGCAAACTCTTTTCACCTATTATCCCCGTGAGATTTCCTTTGAGGAGGTTGATAAGCTCTTGCATGACGACGCCCGTGACATCCGCGAAAGAGCGGTCAATTTTCTTCTTCGGCATGGCCGCCGTTGGTCCCCTGAGGATCTTACGGGACTGGTAGAGAGTCCGCACTCCGCCAACCGTCTAGCCGTCCTGCAACTTCTCCCCCGGGTACCTGAGGCAGACCGACAGGACATTCTGATGGAACTACTGTTGGACGACCATAGGGAAGTACAGGGGAAGGCGGTGGAAGCGATTGCCCAGGAGAAAATCCCCAATTGGGAAACGATTCTTTTTCGGGCGACCCGTTTGGATTCTCCGGAAATCCGCCGCAAGGCCATCCAGGGGCTTTTGCGCAATCCCACTTCCGAAGCCCGGGACTATTTGCAAAAGATTATCGAACAAAACCCCAATTCCCGCGAAGCCCGGCAAATTGAAGCCGTTCTGCAAAACCAATAACCACCGACCACGGTATGACTATTAAAACCTTTCGCTTCACTCTTCTTCTGGCCTTCATCTGGTGCCTGCCCACAGTTCCAACCTTCGGGGCCAAATCGGAGCGGGACCCGCAGGAGTCGATAAAACCACCCCCACCGACGGAGGAGATTCGCCCCGATGCCTTGCGGATTGTTCAACTGGTGGAGGGTAACCCGTTGCGGCGCAACTACGGCAACGCCCTGCCTACCCTGATCAACACCATCAATGAGGAAACGACTCTACACCTTGATCCGGACCCGCTTTTCATCGAATCCTTCGAAGACGAACGAATCTTCAAGCACCCGCTGATCTATGTGAATTTTGCCGATCGTCAGGACTGGACTCTGACCGAAAAGGAGGCCCGTAACTTGCGTGACTTTTTGCAACGCGGCGGCTTTATCTACATCGACGCCGGGATCAACGCCGAATTCTTGCGCGATGACCCCCGTTTCGGGCAAAACCACAGCTTTGCTGACTGGGAAATCAGCCCCCCAATCCGGGACGCCTTCAAGCAGGTTTTCCCCGAAAAATCCTTCGAACGGGTGCCGCGTTCAGACCCTCTTTTCCAGGTATTCTTCGATGGCCTCCCTGATGCCTCCAACTTACCCGACACAGTGCGGGATTACGTGGTGGAGGAGAAATGGCCCCAGGGGACCTACTCCTTTCTGGGCCTTCAAGTTGATGATCGTTACTCGGTTCTCGCCTCCCCCATCATAGCGATGGGCTGGGGACGCACCCAGACCGGAGCCTGGTCAAACAATATCTCCTTCCGGGTGCGGGAAAGTGCGGAAGGTTTGAGCGATCAACTTGAGGAAGCCGCTTATGGCGGGGCGCGTTTTGAAGCCACCCGGGAGGATGGCCGCAAAGACATTATTTATTGCCAGGAAGCGGCGACACCTTCCTGGGTGCAGGAACCAGACGGCCGCTGGCGCATCTTCCGATACTACCATGGCCGGGAGATCAATGACTACGCCCACCAGTTTTACACCCAGTTGGGGGTAAACTTATTCGTTTTGGCCCTCACCCATTGATTCCGAGTTTTTTCCGGCCTTCCTCGGAAATCATCTGGGGGTTCCACACCGGATCCCAAACGATGTCGACCGTGGCCGCTTCGACGCCCGGCAGGGCTTCGATCTTGGTTTTCGCATCTTCGGCAATAACCGGTCCCATACCGCAACCTTGGGCGGTCAAGGTCATTTTTACGCTTACTTTTTTCTTTCCCCCGGTTTCTCCTTCATCCAGACGAAGGTCGTAAATGAGACCCAAATCGACGATATTGATGGGAATTTCCGGGTCAAAACAGGTTTTCATAGCGTCCCATACCTGTCCCTCACTTACCGGCCCGGTTGCTTCGGGCGATTCCGCCTCCGGTTCTTCGGCAAGCTCTGCGGCGACATCCTCCCCAAGAGCATCCAAATCCTTCCCGGCAATACGAAAGAGTCCACCCTCAGCGCGTACCGTCACCGTACCACCAAGCGCTTGGCTAACAAAGACTTTCTTGCCTTTAGGCAAAGTCATCGGATCCCCCGCGGGGATAATAGTACTGGGGCAATCCCGTAAAAGTTCGATTTCTTTTCCAACGATCATAGGAACAAAGGTTACGTCGGCTTTTCTTTTCTGGCAAGGAACGAGAAAAAAGTTTTTCGTTTTAGCGCTTTTGAGTTGTTGTCAGAATACAATTTCTATTGTTATAAGTGTTACTTTACGAAAATGCCCAAATACACAATAGAATTTATAGGAACCTATTTTCTGGTTCTGAGCCTTATTTTAGTTTCGGTTTTTGACCAAGGCGGTGCCATGGGCCCCTTTGCCGTTGGTCTGGTATTGTTGGCCATGACCCTTAGCGGGGGTCATATTTCCGGCGGCCATTTTAATCCGGCGATCACTTTGGCGGCTTTAATGCACAAGAAGCTCTCGCCAGCCGAAGGAGGTTGGTATTTTGGCGTACAAATCGCCGGGGCCTTGGGCGGAGCGTTCACCGCCATGGCAATGAATCCGAGGGAGAAAGACCTTGTGCAGACGATGTCTTTCAATTTCGATGTCCAGGCTATTCCGATGATCTTAGGCGAATTCGCCTTCACTCTGGCTTTGGTTTGGGTTTTTCTGTTACCTCTGCTGACCTCCGATATCAATCGTAAACTTTGGCAGGGGCTGATCATCGCAGGCTTATACGCCGGTGGCCTGGCCGTCGTAGGCGGAGAGATGGTGGCCGCCTTCAATCCGGCGGCAATTGCCGGTTTTGTGGTTTCCGGGAAATTGGCCGTCTCGACAGCCCTTTTGTATATGTTCGTGCAATTTCTGGCGGCTCTGACGGTCGCTCTTTCCATCGAACATATTTTTCCAATGGAGGAGAAGAAGATGGCCGATGAACCCGAGATAAACCGGGACCACCGATAGATTCCATTATTTTGATTCTTTTATCGCTGTTTTATCCAGCGAGAGCAGGGCCATGTAAAACCCCATGGGATCCCAGGAAGCGCTTAGCTTGAATAACCGCATAGCGGTGCATTTCCTCTCCTGCAGCGCTAAAACAATAATCCGCCAAGAGGAAAACCGGAATTTGGTGCTGGATCATACTTAGAAGCGTCCCCATCACACATAGATCGGTATCCCCACCGCAAAGAAAGACGCGTTGGATCTCTTCCCTCTGCCGCCATTGCAAGAACTCATTGGAAACTCCGGAAAAGCCGGTTTTACGAAAGACCACAACTTGTCGAATACCAGGCCCGGTCTCCCAGAGAATCTTACTTTCCTCGCTTCCCTCCTGACAACCCTGCCATCCTTTGGATTGCCACACCGGGCTTTGCGGTGAATTCAGAAATTGGGTAAAGGCCCGATACGCAAAACGCGGGAACAGATCCTCTTTGATTTTATCCCAAAGGCCTTCATTGAAAGGGCTTACAAACGCATGCTGGGGGTCGATCACGAACAACGCGTCGTGGCTATTAATTTCGGTTAACCGGGGCATAAGCAATAAGAAGACTTACTAAGGATAAAGTTTTCGAAGAGAAAGTTTTTTTGTCAAGAGATAAGCTATTTTAGCAATGCAGCTACTGATCTGCGGCGCTCGCAATTACATTTTTTTAAATCTTTAGAGAATTTTGCCTCCACGCCTGTTTTAGGTTTCTCGATGGTCTCTCTCAACAAGAACGACAACAACTTCTAACTATGGTACAAGAATCATCTAAACAAGCACTTGGTAATGCTACTTTCGAAAATTATGTGGGCCTTGAGCAAGGCTTTTCGGAAATGGCCTACCAATTATCGGCCCATGTGCTTACCTTGGGCTACGCGGTCATGTTGGCCGCCCTGTTTTATTTTATCCTCACGATAAAATCAGTCGCTCCCAAGTATCGAATGTCCAGCGTCCTCTCGGTGGTGGTCATGGTATCCGCCTTCCTTTTGCTCTTTGTGCAGCGGGACAATTGGGTGGAAGCCTTTACTTTCAACCAGGATACGGGTCTCTACATGTTGGATCCCAACCATGCGGGGGATTTGTTCAACAATGGCTACCGTTACCTTAACTGGCTCATCGACGTGCCGATGCTCTTATTTCAAATTCTCTTCGTCGTAAGCCTGAAGACCAGTTCCTTCAGCTCGGTACGAAATCAATTCTGGTTCTCCGGGACCTTAATGATTCTTACCGGTTATGTCGGACAATATTACGAAGTAACCAACCCTGTGGCCTTCTTCACCTGGGGGGCTATTTCCACGGTCTTTTTCGTACACATTCTTATCCTCATGCGTAAGGTCATCAAGGAAGGTCAGCAAGGGGTACCGGACCAAGCCGCTAAATACCTGGGAACCATCTGGTGGATCTTCCTCATCTCCTGGATGCTTTACCCCGGCGCCTACCTGATGCCTTATCTCGGATTATTTGGCGAAGCCGGCGTGGTTGGTCGTCATATCACCTATACCGTTGCGGATGTTGCCTCCAAAGTGATTTATGGAATCTTCCTAACCCTCACTGCGCAGGTTTTAAGTAAGGCCGATGGATATAAAGACGTTGAATTCGACCAAGTCGAAGAGCCCGCTAAAGGCTAAAACAAAATAATTATGGGGAGCGGTGGCCAACGCCTCCGCTCCCCAATTTCCCCAAATGGCTACTTCACAACAATTCGATTTGATCTTCCTGGGAGGGGGTAATTTCACCTTTCAGACCATCAACAATCTTCTGCATGATGGTTACCGGGGTCGAATCGCGGTAGTCGAACGGAGGAATTCTTTCGTCAAAAATCATCGCTGGTGCACTTGGTGGCCGGCGAACGCACCACTTCCCCGGGGAACCTCGGCCCAGTGGAATGCTTATTTTTTCCGCCATCAGGGAAACTGGCAGAAAAGAGAATTAAACAACTGGCGGTATATTCACATCGAGTCCGGTCAATTTTATAAAACGAGTCTTAAAGATTGGGAAAAAAGTGCCCAAGTTGAGATTCTCTGGGGTGAATCCGCGGAAGGCTCCGTCCACCGGGAAGAAAACCTTCAACACGTTGAGCTTTCGAACAGGGAGCTTATCGCCCCTCGGGTAATCGACACCCGTTACCGCACTGATCTCACGCCCTCCGAAGCCTTCTCCCGCAAAACCGGATGGTGGCAATCTTTTTATGGCCAGATCATTCCCGGAAACCATTCCCCGATCGATGGCGGCTTTGGGCTTATGGATTTTGACCTTCCGGAAAGAGAAGGCTTTGCTTTCGGTTACATCCTTCCCCTTTCTGAAAACCAAACCCTCTTTGAGTACACGGCGTTTCATCGCGAGGCCAAAAGCCTGAACCATATGAAGGCGCAGCTGGCCACTTATCTGGGAGAAAACATTTCCGCGACCAGCAATCCTGCCCAAGAGGAATACGGTTGGCTGCCGATGTCCTCTGACCTGTCCCGGGCAACCGACCTCCCCGGACTCTGGCAAGGCGGGCTGAGGTCCAATGGCGCGCGTCCGGCAACCGGCTATGCATATTACCGCAATCGCCAGCGCGCCCAACAAATCTCGCAAGCCATACTCCGCGACCAAATTCTCCCGGCCTCCCCGCGCCAAACCTCGAGTGACTGGCTGGACCCGATTTTTCTCGAAACTTTAGTCGATCAACCAGCTTTAACCAAGCACTCCATGCTCACCCTCATGAAACAATTACAGGGTGATGAGATGGCCGCTTTTCTGACCGACCAGCCATCCCCCCTCACTTTGGCCAAAGTGCTTTGGACCCTGCCCAAAATCCCCTTTCTTGCCGGAGTAATGTCTTTGGCGGCCCGCGACTACAGTCCGACTACCGGAAGTCGACAATCCGTGCCAACAAGAAGAAAAGCTCAGCCTAACTATTCCTGATTGCTCTCGAAGGCAAAGACGGTAAAACTCCACCCTTGGATTGCAACGTTTTGACCGATCGTCCTTTGCCAAAATTCCCCTCCAGTCGATTATGGTTTTCCCTTCCCTGGGCAATAGCGTTTTCTTTTGCTATCCTGCACCTCACCCTGCCCCCCACCCTGGTTCAGCAGGCCGCCCCCTGGCTCTTTCTGGGGAGCATGATCTTTCTTGGCATTCCTCATGGGGCGGCAGACTTTCTGGTCGCCAGAAAAATCCTGCCCCGCCGTTATTTTCCTACTCCTTTTTTGGTCGTTTATTCCTTGCTGGTCTTACTGATCCTGCTCCTCTGGAACCTAGGCCCGGCAATTTGTCTGGGATTGTTCCTCCTCCTCACCGCCTGGCATTGGGGAAGCGCAGAGGTTTACCCGCTGCCGAAATCATCCGAACAATCCGGAAGACCCTGGCAAGCCTGGGCCCGCGGCGGTTGGGTTATGGTTCTCCCCTTTGCCCTCCACCCGGCGGAAACCCTGACCATTCTCAATGCCTGGGGCATAGAAACAGTGCCCCTGCCCCCGCAAGCGGCAGTGGTGGGATTTTCAGGACTCTTACTAATCGCCGACCTGGGTCTTTCCTGGAAAGCGATGCCCCGTCGATTCCGCATACTCTATGGATTCGAGGTCCTTTATTTGGGGTTGATGGGGGCCATTCTATCCCCGCTTTGGTGGATCACTTTATATTTTCTCTTTTTCCATGCCTGGCGTCACACCCTGCGCATTCGCGCCAGCTTTTTCCGTCCTACTGAAAAAGGCCTCCTCCCCTTACTTTCGCTGGCGACCCTTCGCTACGCCCCGCTGACTTTACTCCCGCTTCTTATTTTTGTTTTGTTAATCCTTCCCCAACAATCCGATTGGACCTTTCGCCCCTTACCCTGGACCGGAGCTTACATTGCACTTCTGGCCGCCCTAACGGTTCCGCACAGCATTCTGATCCGTTATTGGGATCTTCAGGGAAAACCTGAAAATTGACCGGAAAAGCAAAATTTTCTCCTTGCCAAAAGGGCATTCTAAAACGAAACTAGGATGATCATCAGGAGAGATGGCAGAGTGGTCTAATGCAGTGGTTTGCTAAACCGCCGTACCGCCAAAAGCGGTACCGAGGGTTCGAATCCCTCTCTCTCCGCCATTCCCTTTAAGGGAAGTATTTGATTTACAGTAAGTTGCAGAAAATAAACGACTTAATTCGTAACAGATGGTGCAACTGAAGTTCACTGAATACGATCAGAATTAAGGTTTTTGCCTTAACTGTGCCTTAATTGTTGGCTGGAGTTTCAGATTTGACGGATGAGTCTCTTGACACGTGTGGTAGAATAATACCACAAGACCATGAACACACCATTTAGCAATAGAATCAAAGAACTACGCATTGAACGTCGCCTCACCCTACGCCAGTTCTGTGAGGAGCTAGGCCTAGATCCGAGCAATTGGAGCAAGGTTGAGCGCGGTATCAACCCGCCTCCGAATGACGTGAGTCTCCTTGAAAAGTTGGCCAGTTTTTTTGGCCTCAACCCGGATGCGCGTCTTAGCCTGATGGATTCTGCCGCTTTGCAACGAGGTGAACTGCCAAAGGACATTTTGGAGGATGAAATTTTGAAGAACGCCCTTCCGGCTTTTTTCCGAGCCGCGCGAGGACATCAGTTGTCTGAAGAAGAGCGGCAGGACCTCTTCCAAGAAGTTCTCAAACTCAATTCGCCCGACTAATGGACTACATCTGGGACAAGATCAGAGAACTGCGCTCGCAGTATGAAACATTGAGCGAAGACAGCCTTCCAATTGACATCTTCACATTCATGGAGATTGACCTCCGATTAAACCCTATCCCGTTTCCGTCTCTGTATAACAGATTTCGCATTGATGCCGCATTGACCAGTGATTTCGAATCGATCTACCTGGACGCTGAGCAGTATGACTTGATGGAGTCTGGGCCGATCTGACGACAACATCGCCTGAGGTTCACGGTCGCTCACGAACTTGCCCATTTCTTTCTGCACCGTGAAGAGTTTTCAAATCAGAATCTCGCAAGCAAAGAAGGTTTCGTGAAATGGACTACCACCAACGGTGGTAAAAAATTTCAGATCGAACAGGAGGCGAATGAATTTGCAGGACGATTGCTCGTTCCCGAGAACCGCTTAGCTGAAAAGTTCGACGAGTTTGCGGGACAGGCCGAAAAGGTTATTCCCGATTTCATGCAGAACGGCCAGTTGAGGGACCAATTTTCTCAAAGAGTATCGAGCGTCTTTGCGGTCAATGCTCAGGTAATTGCTGTTCGCTTGGAACGCGATGGGATATGGCCGTCTAATTAGTTCTAAAAGAAACACTTAGACCTATGATTGGCAGATCACTCTGGTAGAGTTAGACTGCCATGAAAATACATACCGTTCACCAAGCCTACCGCAAGAAGCCCTTCGTCGCCCGCTGGTATGAAAACGGGCGAATGAGGAACCGCTTCTTTTCCTCCGACGACGCCCGCGCAGCGTTTATCCGCGAGTTTGGCAAGACCACCGGGAAGCAGGATATTTCCCTGCCGCCCATCGAACCGCACAAGATCATCCGCTGAAAGGAAGCTGCAAAGCTCGCCCCCGATGCTGACCCAGTCGAAGTTTTCCAGTTCTGGGTCGCCGCCCGGAAGAACTGGAACGGCTCCAAGCCGATCAGATGCGACACCTCACAACCCAAATGGAGGATCTCCGGGAGCGCGTTCGTGCGCTTGAAATCGGGCTGCACGGTCCTTCTGGAGGCAATGGCATCCGGGGTGAGGTTCGGGAGGTCAAAGCCTCCCTGCAAAGACTGCATGACAAGTTTCACCGCCTGCATATCCAGATTGCCGCCTACGCCGGGGGAGCCGTGGCCCTCGTTTGGCTTATCGACCGAATTGCCCTATGAAAACGGCCTTCATCATCCTCATCGTCCTGCTCACAGCAGGATGCGCCAGCACCTCCAAAACTTACAATGAAGGAGGATCTATTCGCGCCCGGACCGCTACTGGCACCGAGGTAATTGTCAGCCAATCTGCAAACCCGAGGACGGGGGCGACCCTCCGCGGAGGCGATACGCCCGATGGTCCTGCCATCGAGGCCTCCACTGGCGACGAAGCGCGGCAGCGCGAAGATGGTGCGCCCGACAGGGCGTGTCCGAAGGACGACGAAGGCGGGTGCCCTTTGGGCGACTGAGTCGCAAACGTTCGAGAATACCGTCGCCCGAGTCTCTGAAATGTTCGGAGCCTTCCGCATTTATCATCTTGCCGCCATCGGATGCGCTATTGTCGGCGTGCTGATCCTCGGCACCGGCTTCTTGCCGAACCGCTGGGGCATCTGCCTGTTGGGACTCGCCGCAGGCCTTGGCACCTGGGCACATCTTGCTCCGTCCTATGGTGGCTACTTCGCTATCGCGCTTGGCGTATTTGCGCTCCTTGGAGCTGGATACTGGCTCTACGAAAAAGGCCACTTCAGCCCGGTGCCAGAGCAAGGAAGGGTCGTTTAATCCATCAGTTTCTTCCAAGGGCAGCCAATCGCCTCCCGAAGGCGTCGGGCTGTCGTCACCAGAATATTGATTTGCCCGGCTTCGATCTTCTGGAGGGTGCGCAGGGCGATTTCCGCCCGTTCGGCGGTTTGCTCCTGAGTGAGGTGCCGCTTGACCCTTTCCCGGCGCAGGTTGTCGCCAAAGCGTTTCAGCTCGGGTTTTAGCTCGGATCTTGGGATTTTTGAAGGCACGAACTATTGTGCCGTAAATCCCGACATTCGATAACGTCCCAACAGGGCGCAAAATATATTTGCCGATTTTAACGGAATTGTAACGGGGAAATCGGCAAATAGAGGCTTTCGGCCTTGCTCTGGCGGGCCCAAAATAGTTTTCTGGTGAAAATCAAGCACAACTATGAGATTTCCACCGACTTTCTTCGCCGCCTTGTTGTTTTCTCCCGTCATTTTGTTCGCCGAGGCGAACCCAGTGCCGCAAGTTCCGACCCGAGCGGAGGCCGATGCGGCGATTTCCGCTGAAATGCAGGCAAGGGAAGACCGCGAGGCCGACCGCAAAGCCGCCATTGAGGCTGTGCCTGCGTTTGAAGAATGGGAAGTTGATCACGGCAATCGCAAAACCATTCTCCGCCGGGTCGCCCCGCCCATCCCGCGATTGAGGGATGAATCTCAAACCACAAATTTGAAATCTGAGAGTGCATCGCCGACCAGCGATGTCTGGACTGAGGAGGAAATTGCGGCATGGATGGCCGAGCAGCCGGTTCACCGGACGCTCAACCTTACCGCCACGGTATACGATCAAAGCTTCACCGAAATCACCTGGCGGGATGAAGATCGGCAGGAGTGGAAGATCGTCAGCAACATCGACTTCCGCTACTTGGGTGGGATTGGCCACTTCGACGACGAAACCCACCATTGGATGACTTTCTTATTCGTCTATGAAGTGGATTCCGAAAAACAGGAATCCATCGCTCGCCGCGCCACCGAAGAAGGCTTCGACTACACTCCCCGGACCGCAGACCACTGGCTATCCATCATCCCCGGTGATTTTCTGAGCAGCCCGGAACCCGAATACATCATCATCGCCGAACACGAGGAAGCGGCTATCCCCGCCGTCCTCTACGAAGAGTTGGACGCCCTCCACCGGCACTACCATGCCAACGAGGAACGACTGATCGCCGATTACGAGCGCAACAAAGTCATGAACGAAGCCCGCCGCGCCTACCTTGAAGCCAACCCGCCCAAGCCGAAGGACACCGTGATCAACTTCTGGCGTGTCCGCTGATTCATTCCCATTTAACCGCTTCCGACATGAGAATACACCTGAACCTCTTCGCTTTTCTGGCAAGCTCCACCGCGCTGCTGGCCACCCCTCCGCCCCCTACGGCGGATTCTCTTAACTCAGGCCTTCTTGTGCATTACGACGATGGCACAGAGTCGTTTCACCTGACCTGGTGGGGTATCGACACCCATTATTATTTCATTGAACAAACCGAGGACCTGAAAAACTGGTCCTTCGTGCCAACAGTCGAGGAGGGTGCCGATGACCCGCTGGCGATGGCCTTTCAAATCTCCGCCGACCGCTGGTTTTGGCGCGTCCGCTACAGCAATGACCCGGAGTCCGACCTGCTTGCTGCCGACTACAACGGCATTTTCCTTTCTGCGTGGGACCAACTACAACTGGGTTACAATCCATTTGATTGGGTGGATACTGACGAGAATGATCTTCATGATGCTTGGGAAATGCATTATTTCGGGGCGTTGGGCGTCGATTCTGAAGGGGATCCCAACAACACTGGTTTGACGAATGCCGATGCTTTCGTCCTTGGGGCCGATCCAACCACCGATGAAAGTGCCGATCCTGCCTTACGGGAAAACTTCACCTACGACGACCGGGGTTGGATGAGCGGTTATCAGCCCGCTGCGGGTGATGCACTCACCTACGCTTTTGATGCCGAAGGTAATCTCACCGCAGCGCAGTAACTGAACCTCATCTCAAACTGATTTTTTGCATTTAATTTTGAACCGTAGCATGACGACTTTCCGAACACTTCTTTTTCTGACAGGCATTTTAATTCTCAGTTCAGTAAACGCTAAGGCCGAACCCGGTTGGCGTTTTCTGCCGGGCGAAGACTACGAAGAGCCAGTCGGAGGATTGATGGCTCCAATGGGGGGTATGGGTAGCCCTGCGCCGGTTCCATCCGGTGATTTTATCACTGATGAAATCGCTGATCTTGCCCGTGGTCTACGTCACGACCCGCTGGCAATTTACAATTTCGTAAAAAACGAAATCCGGCACGTTCCATTTTACGGTCTAAAAAAAGGGGCGAACCTCTGCCTGATTGAACGCAGCGGAAATGATTTTGATCAAGCAGCCTTGCTGGCTGCGCTGCTTCAAGCCAGCGGACTTCAGCCCACTTACCGCTATGGCACGATGGCCATTCCCTACAGTGATTCCAGTGGCAATGACATGCTGAATTGGCTTCCTGCGACGAGCAGCAACGGCGTGCGGCGGGTTCTGGAATGGACCGGGAACCCAGGTTTTTTACCATCTTCCGGGATATTTAACCCGCACCGCGTTTGGATTGAAGTCGAGTTTGATGGAGCTACCCGCTATTTGGACCCCGCCTACAAACACTATGAGGCAACCAGTGCATTGACGGATGTGCTAAGCGATGCTGGCTACAATGCTCAAGACCTACTGACCGCAGCCGGGGGTGCCTCGACCCTCGCAGGCGTTGATCCTAAATACGTTGCTGAGGGTATGGATTTGGGAGCCCTTCAAACTGAGCTTGAGATCATCACGGAGAATCTCCTGAACAGTATGAATTTGCTTTACCCCAATACCACCATAGAGGAGCTCATCGGCGGACGAGTTGCCGTTCGCGAAACATTGACGGAGTTGCCGACCGCACCCCGCTTTCCGGTAACCATAACAGAAAGCTGGGGGCATGGTGAAATTCCCGAGACCTACGCCAGCAAAATTCGCTTTTTCATTCAAAATCGGATGGACATCACAATTCCTACCGCCGATCTCCAGGGCAAACGGCTTGCGCTTACTCTGACAGATGCCACCAATTTCCGTGCGGCTCTCTGGCTCGACGATGTCAAGCTGGCTGAGGAATCGAGCGCCCCAGGGTCATCAACCACATTTCGTGTCAGTTTTACGCACGCGTCGCCCACCTTCACAGCGGGCAATCAAAGCGACAACGGAAAGCCTTATAAGCGCGGTGCCAGTTACGCTCTCATTTACGGCTTTGACGACGATTATGCGCACACGTCAGCGCGAGCTGGATCGTTTACGATCCGAGGGTTTAAGTAACGAAAGCCGTCATGTCCTGACTGAAACACTCAACGTAGTTGGCCTACAATGGCTTTACCAAACCGAGCTTTTCCAGCGCATGAGCGCTTCGATTGATCCCAATATCCTCTTTTTTAACTACCACCGCTTTGGTCGCATGAGCCAAGAAGAAGGTTTTTACATTGACGTGCCGTTGCAGACCTTTGTTTCGATGAATCGAACTGGCACTTTCATTCCCGGAAATCCCGCTATATTCGGCAGCAGCTTTTTTGGCAGCGCCATGGAGCACGGCGTCCTGCAGCAGACGCAGGGAGCAGAAAACGGAGCCGTATCTACGATCAAAATGCTGGAAACGGCCATCCGAACGGGAGGACGCGTTTTTTATGCCGACGGTGCCAACTACGAAACCGGCGATAACATCCGCTCTAAGCTGACGGGCTACCAGACCGCGACCCTCAACTCTTTTTCCAGCATTTTTAATAATGCAAATAACTTTGCCGTTCTGCCTCAACAAGGCAACTACCAGATCGACGATTGGACTGGCACGGCCTACATGCAGATTCAAAGCAGCACCATTGGCATGATTATCAATGGCAGCTACGGTGGCTACAGCACAAACTTCGGCAACATCAGCACCCCAACGACCGTCAACCGCAACATTGCCGCGCCCAACTACTACACCGCCAATCCACCGACCATGATCAATCCCCGCAGTTGGGATCCTGTAGACATGGCCACCGGGGCCTTCTTGCTCGACACCGCCGACCTAAGCATCGGTGGTGGTGCGCTCCCGCAAGGAATCAGCTTCCAACGACACTACAATTCACAGCGCAATGCCGACGATACACCTGGCCTCGGCTATGGCTGGACCCACAACCTCCACGGGCGCGTTACCATCCGCAGCGCCGTCGATGCCGGCCTCGGCGAAACCACCCCTGCCGAAGCCGCACCGCTTCTTCTCGCCGCCGCCGTTGTCCGCGACCTCATCGCCAACCGCGAGAGCCGCTCCGCCCGCGAGTGGACCGTCGCCGCCCTTGTAACCGATTGGGCGACCGATCAGCTTCTCGATAACGCCGCCTCCGTCAGCATTGGCGACCGCACGCTCCAATTCATCCGTATGCCTGACGGCAGCTACGTCTCGCCCGCCGGTGTCAGTGCCACTTTAGAGCATGATTCCAACGGCACCTTCACGCTCGCCGAGCGATTCGGCAACACCTACCACTTCGCCGATGCCGCAGACAACCACCGTCTCGTCAAAATCACCGACCCTTTCGGCCTTGAAGCCGACTTCAGCTACCACACCGACGGACGCCTCCAGCAGGTGGAAGACGCCTACGGACGCACCCTGACGCTCAACTATACCAACGCCCGCGTCACCAGCGTTAGCGACAGCACCGGGCGCAGTCTCACCTTCACCTATGATTCCCATGGGAACCTCACCACTGCCACTGACCCCGAAGGGAAGTCCACCACCTATCATTATCATGATACAAACACCGGCCCCACCTTTGCCGAGAAACGCCTCATGGTTGCCATCGAACTACCCGACAACCGCGTCTCTATCCGCAACTTTTACGATAGCCAAAACCGCGTCATCGAGCAACACGGCGACGATAACCCCGACCGCCTCTATCAACTCTATTTCAATGGCCGCGAAAACATCGAAGAAGACCCCCACGGCGGTAGAGTATCTTACTTCTTCAGCGAAAAGTTCCGCGATCTCGGCACCGCTGATGCTCTCGGCAACCGCACCACCAAAGCTTACGATGGGCAAGACAACCTCGTGGCTCAGACCAGCCCCGGGCAGGGCGAAGTCACAAGCGAATACGATGCCCATCAGAATCCCGTTCGGCAAAACCTTCCCGGCAATCTCGAACAACTCCACACCTACGACACCCTCCACCGTCCCACCGAGAGCCGCGTCCGGGACCTAACCAACACCCATCCCGACCGCGTCACCTCATTCCACTATGCTTCTGGCAACGACACCCATCTGCCCGACAGCATTACGGACCCTGAGGGCAATGTCACCGAGTTCACCTACCACCCCGACGGTCAAGTCCACACCGAGACCGCCGTATCGACCAGCGGCAACCGCACCACCACTTACCAATACGGCCCGCGCGGCATGCCCATCCTCATCACCTACCCGGATAGCACCACGGAAAGCTTCACCTACAACCAGCGCGGTGACCTCCTCACCGAGACCGACCGCCGGGGCCACACCACCAGCTACCAATACAACGACCGCCGCGAACTCACCCACATCACCGCCCCTGATGGCGGCATCACCATCCGCACCTTCGACGACAACGGAAACCTCGAAACCGTGACCGATCCCGAAGGAAACGTCACCCGTCAGACCTGGAGCCCCCAGAAAAAACTCCTCACCGTCACCACCGCCTACGGCACCCCCGAAGCCGCCACCACCACGCATGAATACGACGAGCGCGACTGGCGCGTGCGCACCATCGACCCCCTTGGCCGCACCGTCCACTTCGAACATGATGCTGCCGGGCGGGTGATCAAAATAACCGATCCGCTCGGACGCGAGACCCACTTCACCTTTGACGCCGACGGCAACCGCACCAGCGTGACCACCCCCGAAGGCATCCTCACCCAGCACGGCTACAACGAACGCGGCGAGCAGATCACCATGACCGACCCCGCCGACAACTCCGTCACTTACACCCACAACGCCTTCGGCGAACAAACCGGGCTTGAAAACCGCCGCGGCCACAGCTATACCTTTTCGTATAATAAAAACGGCCAACCGCTCACCTTGAGCACCCCTCTCGGCCACACCACCACCACAAACTACAACGACCTCGGCGAAGCCACCAGCATCGTGAAACCCTCCGGTCAGACCACCACCTTCACCCATGACAACATGGGCCGTGTGGCTACACAGACGGACGATGTGGGCACCATCACCTTCGCCTACGATAATGCCGACAATCCCCTCACCATCACCGAAGGTGCCGCCGTCCTCACCCGCGCCTTCGACAACATGGACCGGGTTACCAGCTACACCGACGCAAGCGGGAACACCGTCCAATACGAATGGGACCAAAACAGCCGCCTGACGCAGATCACCTACCCAGACAACAAAACCGTCACCTACACCTACGATAATCACAACCGCCTGAAAACCGTCACCGACTGGTCCAACCGGGTCACCACCTACCACTGGGATGCCGCCGGACGCCTCATCGGCATTGATCGGCACAACGGCACGACGCGCACCAACGAGTATACCGCAGGTGATGAGTTAGATAGATACTATGAGCGCAACGGTGCAGGCGTCCTCCAAGCCTACGCGAGGTTTGGTTACGATCTGGATTCAAGGATCGACTGGCGTTACCGCCTGCCGAAGCCGCAGGCCATGACGCTGCCAACATTTGCAGCAACGCACGATGCGGATAACCGAATCGTGACCTGGAATAGCCAGTCCGTCACTCATGACAACGACGGCAACATGACCTTCGGGCCGTTGCCGGGCAACGAGAGCTTCGTGAATTTCGTCTTCGACGCACGAAATCGGCTCCAAAGTAGCACAGGCTTCCAGCCTGTGTCTTATCAATATGACGCGGAGAATAATAAAATATCGAAGACGACATCTGACGGCACGACCACCTACGTATTCGACCCTCACGGCGACGCGCTGCCTCGCGTGCTCGTCCGCGAACGACCCGATGAATCACTGACGTATTATGTTTACGGGATAGGTCTGCTTTACGAGGTGGACGAGCAGGATGACCCAACCTATTATCATTTTGACCAGTCCGGCAGCACGATTGCCCTGACGGATAGTTCCGGTGAGGTCACCGACCGCGTGGAATACACGCCCTACGGAACCATTTCGCATCGCATGGGAACGACCAACACGCCTTACCTGTATGTTGGTCAATTCGGTATCCAGACCGAACCAAACGGCCTCCTTCACATGCGGGCCCGGTATTATTCGCCGGAACTCAAACGTTTCATCAACGCCGACCCTGCGGGTTTCGGCGGCGGGATGAACTGGTATGCTTATGCGAATAATTCCCCACTGATGTATGTCGATCCGGATGGGGAAACACCAGTTACGATAATGATCGGAATGGTCGTGGGTGGGGTTGCCGGTGGTCTAATGTCAGCATTTGATGGCGATCCACATACTAGCTTTATGGGTGGATTTATTAGCGGCGCAATTACTGGCGGTCTTACTGGCAGTGGAGTAGGTCTTCTGGGTAGAGCTGCGTTCACAACCGTTCGTGGTGCGTCAACCGCTGGTTTCTTTGGGTTTGGCGGGGGTGTAATAGGCAACACAACTGGACAAGGTTGGAACAACTGGCGATCCGGATATAACTTTAATCAAAACATGGCTAGAATTAGTTCGAGAACACAGCTGACTGCTGGAGTCTCAAACGCATTTTCAACGGTAACTTTTGGCGCAGCATCGGCAGGATTGAGCCACTATTCAAACCGTTTAATTGATGCCGGGCTCAATCGTGGTTCTAATTATGTTTCGGGTCTTGCTTCAACGGGTATCCTTGGCCGGAATCAACTAAATGCGGCATCAAACAATTTGATGAATCCGCTTCTGAGGATAGAGGCAGCAACCAGAAGCATTACCGGTGGAGGAAGCATTCGAAATGATTTTACCAGCTCAATATTCAGCACAGGCTATGGAACCGCAATCAATAGCTCATTTAGTAACGGGCGCACCATCGGAGGTGGATTCAAATGATTTACACTGTGTTGACTTCGGTTGTCGTTTGCGGTTCACTTTTCGGCGTTTTGCTCGCTCTTTCGGCATATGTAAATAAAAAAGCTTCCTGTATCAGGGTCTTTCAGGACGAAGAGGGAGAGTATCGGACTTCCAAATGGTATTGGATAACTCTAATAGGATTTTTTGTTTTCTTATTCGCCGGAACTTTTTTTTCGGCTCACTCAGGTATTGATCAATTTAGGCC
This sequence comes from Opitutales bacterium, assembly GCA_022565335.1. Lineage (GTDB taxonomy): Bacteria > Verrucomicrobiota > Verrucomicrobiia > Opitutales > T3Sed10-336 > JAIUMY01. The sequence continues at coordinate 18,559 of JAIUMY010000011.1, read as the reverse complement.
AGGCTTTCTCGTTGTCCCTGCTTTGATGTTTTTATTCTTTGGATTGCCGCTCATTTATGCAGGATTTGCCACCAAAGTTAAAATCGAAGGTGGTAAAGTCTACTACCACAATGGCTTAAATTGCCGTGAATTCTCCTTGGAGAATATAATCAAGTGCGAACTTTCCTCTTATTTTCTAATTGAAGTAATCCATGCAAGAGATCCAAAGAAACCTATAATCATATCTCCGATGTTTAAAGATTTGCCGCGCCTCGTTGCCATCCTTACAAAAAAACAATAACCTCGGCGAAGCCATCACAAATCACAACTCCACAGGCCAACCATAGGCACGATCTATGCCTATCCCCGTTTTTATGGAAAAATCTCATGAAGCTTCTTGGCTATAAACCCTCGTTGGTTATCTGCGGTCAAAAGCTGGTGGTTTCGTCAGCAGGAAGCGGCGATTCGCTCACTTCCATCGGCTCAACTTCACACCTCCAACTTCTCCGGTAGATCTGATGAGGAAACTTTGCCTACGTCTAACTGAACACCCAAATGCCTGGCCCGCCTCGTGGCACTGTCCCGGTAACCTCTCGAATTTGGTAATGGATGCGACTTCATGAGAAAACGATCAGAGAATTCGGCTTGTGCGGTTCTCTCAAGTCTCGAATATTTCCTCAAGTCACCCGTTTGCATACCACCCGACTCAATCCCACACAACTCCAGTGCCTTAATTTTGCCTTAACCGATAATTCCAATAAATCGCTAATTCATTGATTAAAAGGACTTAAGAAAACTGTGTCCGCGTCCCTCTCTCTCCGCCATTTTTGCGCAGCAAAAATGTGGCTACGCGAAGCGTTGCCAAGGTGAGAGAGGGATGAGAACCCGAGCAGAGGGTTTGGCCGCAGCGAGCTTGCGAACGAAGGCAGGCAAAACGAAGTTTTGGGGCGAAGCCCCGTAAACCTTGGAGTTTACGAATCCGGAAGAATGCGGTATAGTCGCCTCATGCGTAACTTTGGAGCCCAACCTTTCGATGAAGCGACAATCCAGGCCGGACAAATGCTCATCGCCCACCCTGCCCTGCCGGATAGCAATTTTAGCCGGAGCGTGATCCTGCTTTCGGCCCATTCGGAGGAGGAAGGGAGCATGGGGGTGATCGTCAATCGGCCTACGGGAGAAACCCTCGCTTCGATTGATCCCGATCTCAGTAATGATATTTTGGGTGGGATCCCGCTTTATGAAGGCGGCCCGGTGCAGCCTGAACAGGTTTTGCTCAGTGCTTGGCAATGGTCTCTGGAGGATGGGTTGTTTCGTTTGTTTCTGGGGATAGATCCGGAATATGCCCGAAACTTGCTGGAGGAATCCGACATGGAAGTCCGGGCCTTCAGAGGCTATGCGGGTTGGGGCAAAGGGCAGATTGCCAGCGAATTGGAGGCGAATAGCTGGATCGTTTGCCCGATTAATGAAAAGACCGTTCCGGCGGGGAAGGATAAAAACCTGTGGAAATCTATTTTGACCAATTTAAGTCCGGAATTCCGTCTCCTCAGTGAAATGCCCGAAGATCCGGGGAAAAATTAAACCCTAGGGGCGTGGCCCAGTCCCCTATAATTTTCCGTTCCGGGCTTTTTCGCGAACACTCTTCGCTTGTGCTTGCAGTTCCTTGCGACGTTCATCGGACAGTCGATCGATATTTCGAACTTGCAAGCTCATTCGCTGATTCTTGCGCAAGAGCGTTTCGTGACGCAGCAGAAAATCCCAGTATAAGGTGGTAAAGGGACAGGCTTTTTCTCCCACCGCCTCATCGGGATTGTAGGGACAGTGCTGGCAGTAATTGCTCATTCGCCTGATATATTTCCCCGTAGCTACGTAAGGTTTGGAGGCCATCAGACCGCCATCACCGAACTGCGACATTCCCAGGGTATTGGGCAATTCCACCCATTCCACGGCATCCACGTAGACGGCCAGATACCATTCGTGAACCTGGCGCGGATGGACCCCGTACATGAGGGCAAATAAGCCGGTCACCATCAAGCGATGGATATGGTGGGCGTAACCGTGCTCGAGGGTGGACCCGACCGCCTCGCGAACACATTGCATCCTGGTATCTCCGGTCCAATAAAACTCCGGCAGATCCTCTTTGGCCCCCAGATGGTTTTTCTCCACATAGTCCGGCATGTGGAGCCAATAAATCCCCCGAACGTATTCGCGCCAGCCGAGGATTTGCCGAATAAAGCCTTCCACCGCAGCCAAAGGGGCGTGGCCTTCGCGATAAGCTTTCGCGGCGCCTTCCACCACCTCGCGGGGGGACAATAGTTTCAGATTGAGGGAGGAGGAAATCAGGGAATGATACAGGAAAGGTTCGCCGGTCCACATGGCATCCTGATATTTCCCGAAAAAAGGCAATCGGTTCTCAAGGAAATCCTTCAATCTGCGCAGCGCCTGTTCTCTGGTCACAGGCCAGGGAAAAGATTCCAGAGAGCCCGGATGTTGGGAAAACTTTCTTTTGACCAGGACCATAACCTCCTTGGTGGTGTCATCCAATTGCGGACGGTATTCACGCGCACGCAAATCGGGCCCCTTTTTGCCAAAAGATTCACGATTGTCGTGATCGTAATTCCACGTTCCTCCTACCGGCTTGTCACCCTCCATCAAAACATTGTGTTTTCGCCGCATTTCGCGGTAGAAAAATTCCATGCGCAGGGATTTTCGGTTGCGTGCATGATCGGCGAACTCCTCCCGGGAAGCGTAAAAATGCTGGTCCGGTAAAATGGTAAGTTCCCGGGAGGCTTTACGGACGGTTTTTTCGATGACGGCCTGGACGCGGTACTCCCCAGGCTCCACCATAAAAACTTTTCCCGGAGAGAGCTTTTCCAAATCTCGGGCCAACAATTCCGACAAGGTCCACGCTTTCCCCGTGGGAGAGAGTTCATGATAGCTAACGGCATAGCCTTTCTCTTTGAGGGCATCGCGGAAATGCCGCATGGCCGAGAGAAAAAGTACGATTCTTTGTTGGTGACTCCAAACATGAGTCGACTCTTCGTCCGCTTCGGCCATCCAAATCTGATCGCGCTTGGGGTCGCATTTCCTGAAAAGAAGGCTGTTGGCGTCCAACTGGTCACCCAGGACAATAAAAAGGTTTCTAGGATGAGTTGAATTACCCATTTGTTAAGGATAGGGGAAGTTTCTCTTTCGGCAAACAATAGGCGAGGTTTCTCGCTTGCCTTCTGCGCGTCCGCCTTTCATTTTGAGAAGTGTGAAAAAGCTTATCATTCTTCTTTCCTCACTCCTTTCACTGGCTTTTCTGACTGGCTGCGATGATGTTGCTCTCAACGATCTAACGCCCTCGGCAATGCCGGAAAACCCCTCTGGCATTTATACGATTACGTTGGAAGTGGATCGCATAAATTCCTCCGTTGTTCGCGACTCCATTGATCCCAGCATCGTTATAGACGGCCAGGTTTACCCCATGGAACGGAGTCGGTTGGGAGGGAGCCTCTGGGAATTCGAGTACCGTCTCCCCCAGGGACGAAGGGATGCAAGTTACTACTTTCAGGTAGAATATGGAGTGCAACCCCGCCGCGGTTCGGTGCGGGAAAGAGAAGCCGCCTCTCCCTTACAATCCCTGCGCATCGTCAGCCGGTATGCCATGAGCTTGGAAAGCCATCGGGCCCCGGTGGGAACAAAAATCGGCGTGGTGGGCCGGGGATTTCGTTCCAGTGACGAAATCGTGGTCGGTGGATTAGCGGCCGAAACGGTTTACCAAGGACCCAATTCCCTCAGTTTTTATGTTCCGATGCTCGAACCGGGTCAAAACTATCCGGTTATGTTGGTCGACGGAAACCGCTCCATGCGGGCGGGAGTGCTGCGGGTTGACGAGGCTCAAATGCGGGTAACTCCATCTTCCCTTTCGTTTGCCACCGGAGAATCCCGGAATCTTATTTTCACCCTGGATCAGGAAGCCCCTCCCGGAGGGTTGCGCATTCCGGTTACCACGGACATTCCCGACAGCATTATCATGCCCGAAGTAATGGTTCCCGGGGGTTCCCGGACTATTAACATTCGGGTGACCGGAGATCGCCGGGGAAGCGGTTCACTGTTCGTGGAGGCCCCCGGGTTTGAAGAAATCGAAATTCCCGTTCAGATTAATGACTGAGGAGGAAAAAAACAACCTGGTGGAGGATGCGACCTTTTCTTTCACCATTGGTGAGAACGACGAAGCGGAAAAAACCCTTCGCAAGGTTTTGGCCGCCGATAACGATTACTTTCCCGCCTGGCATTCATTGGCCGAGGTTCTTTTTTCCAGCCGTCGCTTTGAAGAGGCTCGCCAAGCTGGTCTGGAAGCCCTTCGGCTGGAACCGGAGGATGTCCATGTTTTCACCAGTCTGTCCCGTATTCACATGGAATTGGGCGATAAGGAAACGGCGGAAAAGTATGGAGCCCAAGCCCGTATGCAGGGTTGGAAAAACGAACTTTCGGAAGACCCAAAGCAAGACGAGGACTAAACCCATTTTCTCATGAAATCTGAATTTATCCTGGAATTCGAGCGTCCTTTACGGGACCTGCAAAACAAACTGGAAGATCTCAAGAAAACTTCGGAGGAGAACAAAGTTGATGTGAAGTCCGAGATCGACAGCATCGTCGCGAAGCTGGAGATCACCAAAAAAGACATCTACACCAATTTAAGTCCTTGGCAGCGGGTGCAAATTGCCCGGCACCCGAGAAGACCCTACGCGCTTGATTATATCGCAAAGATTTTTACCGATTTCCAGGAATTGCATGGGGACCGTTTGTATGGGGATGATCAATCCATCATTGGAGGAACGGCCTTTTTGCAGGACCAACCGGTTATGATCATCGCCCAACAGAAAGGTCGGAACACCAAGGAAAACCTTCTCCGTAATTTCGGTTGCCCGCATCCGGAAGGGTATCGCAAGGCCCTGCGATTGATGAAAATGGCCGAACGCTTTCAATTGCCGGTAATTTCCTTGATCGACACTCCCGGCGCTTTCCCGGGTATCGGTGCGGAAGAGCGTCATGTGGCTGAAGCGATCGCCGTGAATATTCGCGAAATGAGCCTCCTCAAGATTCCGGTCATCTGCATGGTAATTGGTGAAGGCGGCTCCGGAGGGGCTCTCGGGATCGGTGTTGGAGATCGAGTCCTGATCCTAGAAAACGCTTATTACTCGGTGATCTCCCCCGAAGGCTGTGCGGCTATTTTGTGGAAAGACCGCGCCTATGCTCCGGATGCCGCCAAAGCCCTTCGCTTGGGGGCCCCCGATCTTTTGAAACTCAAGATCGTGGATGAGGTTTTGGAAGAACCGCTGGGCGGGGCTCATAACGACCCCGATCTAATGGCTAAGGATATTGATGAAGTGCTTCAAAGGAACCTTCGTGAAGTGGCCGCCATGAAAACCGATGATCGCCTGCAAGCCCGCTACGAGAAGTTTCGTCGAATGGGTGTTTATGAAGAGGAGGGTGTTCTCTCCGGACCCACCATTTAGGTGCTTCCTCCTGAAATGCTTCCAATTTCCCCGCAGTGTGCTTTGCCCACCGCCCTGGCACCCATGCAGGATGTCACCGATTTGCCTTTCATGACCCTGATCGGCCGCTACGGGCCTCCGGATCTTTTTTTTACAGAGTACTTTCGGGTCCATTCCCAGTCCCGCCTGGAAAAGCATATCCTGCGCTCGATCACCGAAAACCCCACGGGGGTTCCGGTTTTTGCCCAAATGATCGGTGAATCCGTCCCGGATCTACTCCGCACTGCGCGGGAGTTGAAAAAACACCCGATCGCGGGCATTGATTTGAACATGGGCTGTCCGGCCCCCAAGGTCTTCAAAAAAAACTGTGGCGGCGGCCTTCTGCGGGAGCCAGCCAAAGTGGACCAGGTTTTGGGAGCTTTACGGGAAGAGGTCGACGGCTTGTTTACCGTTAAAATGCGTATTGGGTTTGATTCTTCGGAGCATTTCCCAACCCTTTTGAAATTGGTGGCGAAGCATCGGGTGGATCTACTTTCATTGCACGGGCGTACCGTACGCGGGGCCTATCATGCGCCGGTGCAATACCCCCTCATCGCTGAAGCCGCACGTTCCCTGCCCTGCCCGGTTTTCGCCAACGGCAATCTCACCTCTCCGGAGAAAACCTTTCGCATTCAAAAGGAAACGGGATGCCGTGGGGCGATGATCGGACGCCACGCGATCCGAAACCCATGGATTTTTCGTCAAATCCGCGAAAAGCTTAAAGGCGGGCCCATCTTCCAACCAACCCTGAACGATGTTCGGGCCTATATCGACGACCTCTACGCGATGAGCGCGGAACAGGGAATCCCCGATAAGCCAAGAATCAGTAAGCTGAAAAAATACCTCAACTTTATTGGGGAAAGCATCGACCCGGAGGGGCAGTTTCTCTACCGCATGCGACGAGCCCATGAACCTGAGAACATGTTTGCGGTGTGCGACGAATTTTTGCAAGATCGCCTGGACCTCTTTCCTCTGGAGCCTTACCCCGGAATCCATGCCCGTCCCAATACCGAAAAGCCGAAGGCACCGGAGTCCCTTCCGTCGAAAACATGAACTTCCCATTCTTATCTTTCGCAAAAAAATCCGAACATCCGCCGACTTCCAGGGTCGGTTATTACTACCTTTTACGTAAATCTGATAAGCCTCATCCTTATCCTCCCCAAACGAACCTCTAACGAAGAAAACTCCTATGTCCTACACCGCACTCCGCCTTTTCTCCACAACCTGCCTTCTCGCTCTCGGCGCGGGCTGTTTAACCGCCACGCCCCCACCCTCCGAACGCTATCATGAGACGGATGGATTGATTAAAATTGATCCTCTTCCCGTTCCCGAACAATGGCAGAATCCCCCTTTGCCGGAGGCCGAGGAAAGAGCCTTTTGGGAGCGGGCCAATCACGTAATTCAACACTACGAAGGCCGTATTGGCGTGCGCACCTCAGGGGAGCAGGAAAAGAGTAGCTTCCCCATGACCATGTTCAACTTTTTTCTCGGGCACGAGGACCGGGTCATGCAACAACTGCAATCCCGTGACCACGAAGCGGATACCGACCATGCCTGGACCAAGGGCATTGATTTCTATTGGGGCTTCACCCTGAAAGGGCAAATGCGGAAGTATTTCTATTTTGGCCCCGCTCTGGAGTCTGAGTATCGGCAACAGATGTTCGAGGGCGCAAAAATCTGGACCGCCGAGAACCCCCGGCCCAGTTTTGAAATGGTGCACTCTCTCACCAGTTCCGACCCCATGGTGCGGGAGTATGCCCTCGAACTCCTGCAGAAATTCCGCGCCAATATTGCCGAACTGGACTCCGACGCCATTGAAGGCTCCCTGGAAGACCAGTTTGCCGGAGAAGATCTGGGCGAGGATCCGGAAAAATGGTATGCCTGGTGGACGCAATACGCCGAACAGGGCTGGAAGGTTTATGAGGACATTGAACGTCTGGCCAACCCCTACCCTCACCCCCTTCACGGTGTTGGTTCCGGCCCGGTAGGCGCTCGCTGGGACCCCAGTGTGCGGGGTATGCGAGCCGATGCCCGCAACACCGACAATCTTCGGGCGATGCGGGATATTGCTATCTATCTCATGGCCGAGGAAACCGGAAATGAAAGAGTGCGTCGCCTGTACAAGGACCAGATCCAACGCTTTGTCAGTAATCTTTATCGTTACCACCATGGCGAATGGGACAGCGAAAACTACCTCCACCATACCATTGCCCCCTTTCATAACCTTTATGATTTCGCTGAGGACGAAGAAGTGGTCGCCCTGGCCAAAGCGGCGTTGGACTATCTTCATGCGAGCGCGGCGGTTAAATACTACCGTGGTCTGGCGTTGGCACCCACCAAGCGGGTGGGCGGAGGCCTGGACCGTTACGTCTGGTTAGCCTTCGGAGACACCCCCGAGCCCGAACCTCGCCCCTACTACGACTTGATTCATCCCATTACCAGCGCTTACCGCCCACCGATGGCAGTGATCAATATCGGAAAAGGTCAATTTGACCGTCCGGCGGAAATGATCAACAGCAAGCCCACCTACTCCTTCTGGTTGCCCGGGGGACGGGATCAGCCTGAAAGCTGGGAAACCATTTACTATGGCCGTAATCATTATATGGGTTCGCTGGTCTCCACCACCGGCCACTGGGATGTCCGCGCCTTTGAAATTGCCATGGACCGGAACAACGGTGGAGCGCAATCCATCAGGGCCAACAGCCGCTCGAACATCAATGGAATCCGTCGCGGAGACCAGATCGGCCAATACCGGAATATTCTGGTGTGGCTCCGTAAAGACCAGGACCAGGAATTTCATTTCCAAATCCCCGGAGAGACCTCCGCGCGAGAGGAAAACGGAGTTTGGTTTATTGAACACGACCAAACCTTTCTTGCCATTCACCCCTTAAATATCCAAGCCGGGGCGTTTGATCGCCTCAACCAAAGCGATAGCGGCCAGGTTGAGATCAAGGCTCCGCAAACCGGGGGAGACTTCGCCGGCTTTGCCCTCGAAACCGGAGACCGCGGGGACTTCGGCAACTTCTCCGATTTCATTGAGAAAATTCTTGCGGCCGACGGTTTACAGGAAGTCGACTTGGCCACCGGCGAGGTGACCTTTCAATCCCTGCAGGGCCATACCTTGGGTTATCGTCATAGCGAGGAAAACAATCTTCCGATCATCCACCGTGATGGCGAGCCTTACGATTTCCTGGAAAACAAACATGTCTTTCGCCCCATGGACGACAACGCCCCCCTTTCCCTTGACTGGGAGGGTGGAACGTTAACCATAGAGGCTGGCAACGCCCGTTTTGAGCAAACCGTTCACGACGACGGCACCGTAACCTTTTCCGCGGAACAATAAAGCTATATGGAATATCAGGACATACCCTCTGAGCCCGTTTCCCTGGCGGTCGCCGTAATCGGCATTGGGGCGATCGTCGGGATGGTCTCGACCTTCATTTTTTATCCCCTAATCGACCGTTGGATTCGCGACAGATACCGTATGGGCCGAGGCGAGGCTATGATGCTGCTGTTAGTTTGCTCCCTCTTTGTCGCGTCGATTGCCGGAACCATCACCTATTGGCAGTTGCACGACGACCCCCGTTTCCAATCACCGGAAGAGGAGTCCGCCACACCGAAAAACCCCGGGTAATGAGATGTGGGTCAGCCCCGCCTTAAACAGGTTCACCTCAGTACCGATTAGGATTACGAGTATACGATTATACGGGTACGAGAGGTATCTGCTTGGGGATTCCCCCCTACTCAATCCCGTATTGGGGGCCGAATTTTTCGACAATAAAATCAATGTCCTTGTCTCCCCGGCCCGATAAATTGATCAGAATGCTTTCGCCATGGTTTTCCTGCGCCAGTTTTTTGGCAAAGGCAATCGCATGGGCTGATTCCACTGCCGGAATAATCCCTTCCCTCCGGGATATTTCGAAAAAGGCGGAAATCGCCTCCTGGTCGTCGCAAACCCCATACTGCACCCGCCCCTGGTCCCGGAGGTAGCTGTGCTGAGGACCGACCGAAGGATAATCCAAGCCACTGGCTACGGAATACACTTTTCCGGGTTCTCCTGCGGCGTCCTGCAACATATAGGATTTGAATCCGTGCATCACCCCCGGCTTACCTTTGGTTAGGGTCGCCGCATGCTCTCCCTCAATTTCCAAGCCAAGACCAGAGGGCTCAACCCCATGAAGGGAGACTTCGGGATCATCCAGGAAAGCGGTAAAAATGCCCAGCGCATTGGACCCACCCCCTACGCAAGCCACCACATGGTCCGGCAAACCGCCCTGGCGGGCGGTAAATTGTTCTTTGGCTTCCCGACCAATGATAGCCTGAAAGTCACGAACCATCATGGGAAAGGGGTGGGGGCCAACAACCGAACCTATACAGTAAATCTGCGTAATAGGATCTTTCAAATAAGCTTCGAAGGCCGCGTCCACCGCCTCTTTCAAAGTTTTCCGGCCATGCGACACAGGAATTACCCGCGCGCCGAGAATTTTCATGCGGACGACATTGGGATATTCTTTTTTGATGTCCACCTCCCCCATGTAGATATCACAGTCCAAACCAACCAAAGCCGCCGCGGTAGCCAAGGCGACCCCATGCTGCCCGGCTCCGGTTTCGGCAATCAATTTTTTCTTTCCGAGCTTCTTCGCCAGAAGCGCCTCACCCAGACAATGATTTATTTTATGGGCTCCGGTGTGATTCAGATCCTCCCGTTTGAAAAAAATTCTGGCGCCCCAGTTATCCGAAAGCGTTTTTGCTTCAAAAAGTGGACTTGGGCGCCCGACATAGTTTTCAAAAAGATCGGCCAGTTCCGAGAGAAAAGCGGGGTCCTCACGTACCGAAAGATAAGCTTCCGTGATCTCTTTCATGACCTCTTCCAGTTGAGGAGGAATAAAGCTACCGCCAAACTCGCCGAAGAAACCGGAATCATCGGGAAAGGGATACGTTAGGGTGAGGTTCATGTTTTCTTTCTAAGAACCATTCGGATCTTTGAAAGAAAAAACCCCGCCGGAAACAAGATCCGGCGAGGTTTTTTCAAGATTGGACAAATAAGAACAGTCTACCCGGATTTACCCGGTCACCATCTCGGTGGAAGCTGAAGACGAACTTACCTTCTTGGCAAAAGCATTGATACTTTTCAGTACTTCCATAATTTCAGGATTCTCCACTGCATTAAGGAGAAGCTTCAGCTTTTCCTCAGTTAAGTTTCTCTCGGAAATAGCAGTGTTCAGCAAATCAATAGTGGATTTTTTGCTTTTGCGATATTCGCGATCCATTTTTTTCTTTTCGCGAATCACTTCTTGCAAAGTAAAGTGAATCCCGCTTACTCCCTCCAACCACAAAAGGGCAATTCGACGAATTTCAGGGGAATCCTGATCGTACCCCATAACCTTTAGGAGCAAGGCAACCGTCTTGAATTTGACTTGGCGATTTTGTTCGAGGTTTATAACAGTGTTGCGATGAACGCCCGCAAGATTAGCAAGCGTGTCATGCGTGAATCCTTTTTGGATTCTCAGTTGGCGGAAGAATTCAGTGTAGTCCATGGTATATTAATTTAGTTTTTTTGGTAGTGAGGATTTGCCTGGTAAAAGGCGGGTTGTAGCAATTAGGCCAAAGATAGATATTTTCTCAGAAAAATTTCCGGTTGTCTAGGCCAATTTGTTAAAATGTAACAAGTGTAAAGGGAAGCGCAAGTCTCGATGCAACTTTTTTCTATTAAAATACATCACTCATATTGTGACTCTTATTTAAAACTTTGGTTTCATTTCTTTGGAAAAAAAAGAAAATCTGCTGGCCCAAGGCTACCATTTCCCTAGTCCAGGCCGACATGCCCCATGCGCGACCCCACTAGCGCCATAAATTCAGCACCTTGGTCGGTAATAGCCTCAAAATCCGCGCAAGGGGAAAATCGATTTTTTGGCCAAAGGGTAACAATACAGGACCCCCCGAAGGAAAAATACCCCGCTTCTTCTCCTTTTGTAACTTCTTGACCAACTTCTACACTCCAATGAATTCCCCCGACGCAGGTGGCTCCGATGGCCAAAAACCCCACTTCGCCAATCTCCGGATGATCTAAAATAAGCAATTCCCGGCGGTTTTGCCACAGATATCCGAGGTTTTTCGCGAGAGCCCAAGGGTTTACCGAGTAGTAATAGCCATCGATTTCGACCTTTTCCCGCACTTTCCCCTCAACCGGAAAGTGAAAACGATGGTAATCCACCGGACAGAGTCGGGAGATCACCGCACTCCCCCCAAACCAAGGCTTGGCCAATTTCTCCGAGCCCACGAGTTCCGGCAGGTTGAAGGCTTGCCCCTTGGCGAAAAGGTTTTGCGGCCGCCCCAAATCCCGAACCCAAAAATGGCGACCATCAGCGGGAAACACTACATTTTCGCCTTCCCCTTCCACGGGGCGGGCAGAAGGCTTGAGCCGGCGATAAAAAAACTCATTGAATGAGCGGTACGCAGAGACCGGAGAGGCCATTTCGCCGGTATCAATTTTATACTTTTCAATAAACGGCTGTATTTTTTTACGGCTGGAAGGACGATTCATCAACCAGCCATAAAGTCGGGACACCAACTTGCGGCGAACCAGAAGCCAGAGAGTCCAACGACCCAGAAAGGTACCATAAATCCACCGGAGGGCACGTTCGCCGTAAACTTCCTCGGTCTCCCATTGCTGGCGCTGACGGTTATAATAACGGATGGGCGCGGACATGAAATTCACGTTTTGACCACTTCGGAGTTCTCTGGAATTTTCTCCTTGCGGGGGTGGTCGATAGTATAATGAAGCCCCCGGCTTTCCTTCCTTTGCAAAGCGCATTCGATGATTACATCCGCTACCACAACCAAGTTTCTCAGCTCCAGAAGGGTTGGGTCCACGGAGAAATTCCAATAATATTCCTGAATTTCACGGGCTAGATTACGAATACGGGTCCGGGCCCTGGTGAGTCTCCGGGTCGAACGGACGATGCCTACATAATCCCACATGGTCCGGCGCAATTCCTCCCAGTTGTGCAGCAACACAACGCGCTCATCCTCGGAATGGCCACCATAGTCCACCCATTCCCGGATAGGTTCCTCCATCGGCGGAACCTTGGCCAGATACTTCTCCACTGCCTTCGCTCCCCGATCCGCCAAAACAAGGGCCTCGAGCAAGGAATTGCTGGCCAAACGGTTGGCCCCGTGAAGGCCCGTGCAGGCCACTTCGCCACAAGCATACAACCCCGGCAAAACGGTTTCCGCATCCAAAGTCGTAGCCACGCCTCCACAGACATAATGCGCGGCCGGAACCACGGGAATCCAGTCTTTCCCCATATCGAGGTCGTTTTGTTTACACTGCGCAAAGATTTGCGGGAATCGTTTTTCCAAAGATTCCGAAGAAAGGTGGGTAATATCCAACCAGGCATGGCGCGATCCGGTTCGCTTCATTTCACTGTCGATCGCCCTGGCAACAACATCCCGGGGCGCCAAATCCTTAAGCGGATGATATTTCTCCATGAACGCTTCTCCGGCCATGTTTCTTAAAATGGCCCCTTCCCCGCGTACGGCCTCCGAAATCAAAAACCTTTTGTCTGAATCATTGTATAGGGTCGTCGGATGGAACTGCACGAATTCCATATTTTGCACGGGGACCCCGACCCTCCAGGCCATGGCCACGCCATCCCCGGTGGCAATGTCCGGATTGCTGGTATATTGATACACCAAGCCGGCGCCCCCGGTCGCCAACATGATCACCGGCGCCTGGAAGACATTGACCTCTCCTGACCGCACATCAAGAGCATAACAACCGACGACCTGGTTTGAGGCCGGATCCAGATGCGAGGGTTTGCCTTTCAATTTGTTACGGGTAATAATATCTATCGCAAACGTATGCTCGAAAACCGTCACCTTGGCTTCGCGCTCGATTTGCGCGAGCAGGGCTTGTTCAATGGCCCGCCCGGTTATATCTTTGACGTGGAGAATTCTCCTTTGCGAATGCCCCCCTTCGCGACCAAGGGAGGGTTGACCCTCCGGATCAGCGGTAAAAGAGAGACCAAAATCGATCAATTCCCGGACCCGCGGCGGTCCCTCCTTGACAATTTGCTCTACCACCGTCTCATCGCAAAGGCCATCCCCGGCCACCAGCGTATCTTCAATATGGGAGCGAACATCATCCTCTGGTGAGGTCACACAAGCTATTCCGCCCTGCGCGTAGTTGGTATTCGACTCGGCCTGATCTTTCTTGGTGAGGATGGCGACTTGGCAACCCTTGGCGGCCAATTTGAGAGCAAAACTCAGACCCGCTATACCGCTGCCGAGGACCAGGACATCGTAAACTTTAGTTTTTTTCATGGTAGAGAACGAGCTTGAGGGACGCGCCGCCGAACCCTTAAAGCTGGATATTGTCGATTAATCGCACTTGGTCCACCCAAGCCGCGAGAGCAAACAAGCTTTTCCCGGGAACGATCTCGCGGCGCGCTTCCAGAGTCTCGGAATCAACAATTTGGGCGTAAATTAGACGAACCCGACGATGCTGGGAAAGTAAATGGGTGACTTCAGCAATAACACGATCCGTACTGCACACGCCCTCTTCAACCATTTGCTTCGCTTTAAAAAGACTTTTGGAAAGAGCGCGGGCTTCTTCCCGCTGCGCGTTACTAAGATATTGATTGCGGGAACTCATGGCCAGGCCATCTTCTTCCCGCACCGTGGGATGCGTGAGAATCTCGACACCAAAGTGCAGATCCCGCACCATTTTTTGAATCACCGCAGCCTGCTGAGCGTCCTTTTGCCCGAAGACCGCAACATCCGGGTGGACGATGTTGAAAAGCTTTCCGACGATAGTCAGCACCCCACGAAAAAACTGCGGCCGGGAGACCCCGCAAAGACCTTTGCTGAGTTTGGCTTCGTCGATAAAAGTAGAGAAATCCGCAGGATACATTTCCTCTGCGGCAGGTATAAATATGGTAAATTTTCCCAGTTTGCCCAAAGCCTGGAGATCGGCCTCCTCGTTTCTTGGGTAGCTGGCTAAATCCTCGCTTGGGCCAAACTGGGTGGGATTGACGAAAATCGTCACCACGACCTCCTCCGCCACTTCCAGAGCTTTTCGAACAAGGGCCAGATGTCCCTCATGAAGGGCTCCCATCGTCGGAACCAGAGCGATCTTTCGACCCTCCCGGCGAACCTCCTGCAAATGCTGCTGCAAAGGAGCAATATCGCGAAAAACCTGAGGGGCGGTGGATTCAGTTTCTGACATAAAATCTACTCAAACATGTCTTTTTCGATATGTCTAGCACTCATCGTCTTCGGAAAAGGCATCGGGTTTGCGGGCGATCCAAAAGCGGCATTCATCGGCAAAATTCCGCACCTCCGATGGCTCGTTGGCGATTTCCTCCCGCATGGCATCAAAGAGCAACAAAAACCCGTTTTCGTCCAAAAGAGAGCAAACCTCGTCGCGGTCCGGCAGGTGCATGAATATCGTCCCTTCCCGACTGTCAAAAAGGTTATCCCCAAATTCCCGCAACCGCGGGTCTTGCTTATTTTCACTCCACACCCTCGCTTGGTTGGCGAAAAATTCCCGGAGCCGCCAATGATCCCGGTCATGGGTCGTAAAAACAAAATGCCCCCCCGGGCGAAGCACCCGAAAGACCTCCTTCACCGCTTGCGACCGTTCGGCTTTCCCGGGGATTTGCATCAATCCATTGAAGGCAAAAATCACCCCATCAAACAGGTTCTCCTCAAAACTCAGTTTACCCGCGTCCTCGACCCGGAAAGAGACCCGGTATTCCAACAATTTATTGAGGTGCCGGGCTTCCTGGATCATCGGTCGACAGGCATCCACTCCCATCACCTTGTCATAGCCGATCTCATACAGACCGAAGGCCACCCGTCCGGTTCCGGTCCCCAGGTCGAGCAGAGTCTGGTCGGGCGAAAAAATTTGCCGGAGCACCTTCTCTTCCGAACGCCAGAGACCCACGTTTTTCACCGCCTCGGTATAATGCTGCAGAGCCCGCTGATCGGCAAACCAACTCTGCACCGCGGATGAATCCACCTTTTTCACTTCCTCGTCCGGTTCCATGGGGTCATGAGATTTCTTTTGCGGCCAAATCAAAGGCTTCTTCCAGCGCCTCAATCAACTCTTCCACCGGCTCTCGCCCAATGGAAAAGCGAAGCAGGGAAAAGGGAATTCCTTTCTCCAATAAAAACCGCTGTCCTTCCTTACTCGAAACCAAGTCGTAGTGGGCTAAATACATGAAGGGGCAGACCAGCGAATTCTGCATGCCAAAGCTGGGGCCTTTGGGGAACCGCAAAGCATCGTAGAAGGGTCTCATATTCTTCTTGAGAGCGATGCTGAAAACCGCACCGACTCCTCCGGTCGGCCTTCGAAAACGGGCGTAATGCTCGGCACAACGACTCTGCCCGGTCCAATAAACCCGCGCCACTTCGGGTCTTTTGAGAAGCCATTCGATCACCTTCGCCGCCGAACGGTTGGCGTCGGCCATCAGGTTTTCATAGTCGCCGATCTCGACCGCCAAACGGCGGACATCTTTCTCGTACGGGGACACCAGGGCAGCGGCAATCTCTTCCTTGCAACTCAAGGTCTTTTCACGCCCTGCCGGAAAAACGACTGAGCCCATCAAAACGTCGCCTCCATTGCCCGCAAATTTGGTCAGACTGTTCAGAATAACATCGGCGACCGGGGTGACATCTATATTGTAAGGAGAGGCCAGGGTGGGGTCCAGGATCATCAAGCCACCAGCTTCATGAACGGCCTTGGCGATGGATTCCAGATCACCGGTCTGCAAAAGTGGATTGGTCGGGCACTCGGTCACCAGACCCGCAATTTCTCCGGCATGCTCCTTAATGAAGGCCAAGAGCTCATCGGTTCCCAAAACATCGTAAAACCGCTCTACTTTCCCCGGTCCCGGAGCCTGCTCAAAATCATTCAGAATAGTCATGGTGTCGGTGTAGAGCCACCCCAACTGAATCCAGCGGAACCGCCCTTCCCCGGCTTGCTTTCGAGAGAGAACATTGAAGGTCTCAAAAAAGGCATTCATCCCATTGGCCGCCAACAGAATATTTTCCGCAGGCACCCCTCCGTGAATTTTCCCCATGGTTTCGGTGATTGTTTTTCGGGCGAAGGATTCCTCTTCGATAAGTTCCTCCTCAAAGGGTTTTTCCATTACCCCTTCTGCAACCAACAAATCCACTGCCCGGCGGGAAGATATAATCCGCCCGGTGCTTTGCAAATACCGGCGGGCCCGGCGATCCAATTCCGGATCACGCGGATGGCGCACCACCCCTACGCCACCCGGCAACTCTTTCACCTCGGTAAGGCGATGACCGTCCACCACATGAGCCATTTCGCGGGCTGCGGCCAAATCGGCGGTAAACCAAACCGATTTTCCGGCCAAATCACGAAAAGGGAAAAAATGATCACGGAGCTTGCTCAAAATCGGATGAGTCACAAAGCGCGGATACCCGGTTTCCAACGTTTGCAAAATCTCCGGGTCTTTTTCCTCGTATCCAATAATCGACCGCATCGTGGGCAAACTACAGGAAATCGCATGAGGAGAGGGGGGAATCGGTTTTCCCAAGGGAATAGGTTTCAGTGGCATAAGAAAAGTCGTGATAACAAAGGCCACAGCATGAATCCCAGTGTAGTTTTTCGCAAGAAAGCTTTTTACTCAATGGGGTAAATGAAAATACTCTACGAAAAGGTTCGGGAAGAAGACTTTAGCTTGCTTTAATCCAGCGAGTACCCTCGGCGACACTCCATTGAAATTTTCGCTCATGATCACGTATCAGAAACGGAATATCGGTGCGATAGACCAATTCCAATTCTTGCCCCATGATTCTTTGCAAAACCTCCAGCGGGGTTTCCCCGTCCCGAACCAGCCATTTCCCGGGCCGCGCACAACTCTCCAGCCACGTGTAAGGAGAAGCTAACAGCAGTTGTCCGCCGGGCCGCAGTCGCTTAATGGCTTCCTGCAAACATTTCCACGGATCAGGTACCCGATCAATCAGGTTGGCCAAAAGAATAACATCGTTATGGGGCTCCGCAGGGGTCGGGGGATTCATCGCATCGCCCACCAGAAAAGTCACCTTTCCGGAGGTTGGTTTAGCCGGAAGAAGCAAAGAAACCGTTTCTTTCAAATGCCCACTGCGGGGAATGGAAATGTCCCGGACTTCTCCCCGGCTTACGGCATTGGCGGCCTCGATCAAAGCTACGGACAGATCAAACCCGGTTACCTCCAGACCGTGATGGGCCAAGGCAAAAGAGGACGCTCCGACCGCACAGCCGATGTCCAAGGCCTTTCCCCCGGAGCGAAGAATCGCCGGATCCAAAAGCTCCTCCACCACCCGCACCGGATACCGCAAGGCTCCTGAAGGCCCGAAAGACCAAGGCAAATTGGCCTCATCGGGCCCGTAATGAAAAAGCAGATATTGGTCGACCGCCTCGCGGCTTTCGTAATCGGGAGCTGACATAAGAACATCCTGTCCAACCCACCGCCAAAGGCAAATCAAAGCGGCTTTTCGCCATCAACCAAAGCTCTCCAGGGAAGTCGTTTACTTACCAATAGAAGCTTACAAACCGAACCGAAAAATCGGGCACCTGCCCGATTTTTCGGTTCGGGGTCGGCTGAAGTCGTTGGAGGAGGAGATTTCCGCGATTTAATCAGGGTCTCAGGACTCCTGACCCACCTTTCCCGGAAATCCGACATCGAAAAGTTCAAGTTGTTTTTGAATAAAGACATAAGCGCAAGACGATAGGCGCTGCTCAGATGGATCGTGTGAAACGGCAAATGAAACCCTTTTCGCGAGAGAATACCGGCAAGTCATCGCATGAGAGGCGAACAGAAACCTAAGTCCCGGAGGGCATATGCGTCAACCTAAGCACTTGTGTGAGACTAGGGTGTTTCCGAGGCCTTAGGAGTGTTGCTCCCAGGGGCGTAAAGCCCCCGCTCGCGGTCGATAAAGGGACGACATTTCCGTTTTCCGAAGCATTGCGCTCAGGGGCGCAAGGCCCCCGTTCGCTTTTTGCCCCAAGCGGGGACCTTGTGTCCCTGCGCGGAGGGCTGCCAGCC
>JAIUMY010000010.1 GCA_022565335.1 Opitutales bacterium | reverse complement strand
TCAAGGTTCTGACCTACTGTATGATGGCCAATCACTTCCATATTCTGGTGGAAGTGCCCGCTGCGGAGGGAATTGAGCTGACCGACGAGGAGTTGGTGGAGCGGTATGGGCATTTGCACGGGGAGAATAATCATTTGCGGAAGTCTCCCCGCTCGATAGCTTATGCGCCAAATTCAGTGGAACAGGTGCAGCGGACGCTGGAACAGGGAGGCAAGGAGGCTGAGGAACTCCGCGCGGCCTTGCATAAGCGGATGCACAATCTGCCGGAGTTTGTGAAAACCTTCAAACAGCGGGTGAGTATCTGGTACAACAGTGAATACCGGCGCTATGGTCCGCTGTGGAGTGAGAAGTTCAAGAGTGTCCTGGTGGAGGGGCGTGCCAATGCCTTGAAGGTGGTGGCGGCTTACATTGACCTGAATCCGGTGCGGGCGGGACTGGTGGATGATCCGGGCAAATATGCCTATAGTGGTTTCGGAGAGTCCGTGATGGCGGGAGAGCCAATGACTGAGTTGGGATATATTGTCGATGCGATAGATAAGGATACGGGAAGTGATGTGTTGCGGTTTTACCGGATGCTGGTGCTGGGACAGGGGCGAATGCCGCGGGAAGGGAAAGGTCACCTGGATGACCAAGAGACACAGGCAGAGATTACTCGTTTGCTCAGCGAGAAAACGGGAGGTGATGCTAATCGTAGAGAGATCGAACGTCTATTTGCTCCTCTAACCAGAGGAGCGGTTTTCGGGAGCGAGACCTTCGTTCTGAAATTCCTGGATAAGGTCCGCAGCTGCCTTTCGGTCAAGATACGGCGTCCCTGTCTATCCCATCCCACTCAACTCCCAGGACATTTCACGCCAAGTCGTTTCCGCTTTAATAAAAAGTAATCCATAACCAGTTGATTCTCGCTGAAATTCTTTGAGCCTGATTGAGCGCCAATGGGTGGACAATGGTGCCTTAAATGACAGCTTTTTGAGATGAACAAACTGTTCCCTGTTCCTGAGATGCTTCGTTCAACCAAGGGAGGATTTTGTTGGCAGTGTCTGCTCAAGGCCATTCAGACTCAACCGACCCGATAATATCCATCAATCTGCATTCAAGATATCAAAGCCAACCAATTAGGGTATTGGAAATGATCGCGGGGATAGAGGGATAGCGTGCGCTTCTTGCGGACAAAATGATTTGGGTAAAATCCCTGAATTTAAAAATTAGGTTCGACGGACTTAAATATTGACGGGGGTTACCATTGGTGGGTGGTTTGGATTTCGAGGCGGCGAGGGGGGCCGGGGAGGAAGATGGTGGTGGAGGGGTCGGCGTTGGCGTTGTCGAGGAGGCCGGCGGAGCTGGCGATGTGGTCTTGGTCGAAGAGGTTTAGGAGATGGATGCGAATGCTCCAGCCTTCGGGGTCTTCCCAGCCGAAGGCGAGATTGGTGAGCCAATGGGAGCCGAAGGAAAGGCTGTTCTGGTGGTCGGCGTAGGTGGGACCGCCTTGCCATTGAAGGGAGGGGGTGAAGAACCAATTTTCCCAGCGGTTGACCAGAGCGAGGTGACCGCTGTGGGGGGGAGTTCCACCGAGGCGGTTGTGGTGGTAAACAGGATCGTCATCAAAACGAATGCGGCTGCTTTGGGCATTGGCCTGCAAGGTCATCTCGCGTAGATCGTCCTGAAAGATCGTCCAGTTGGCGGAAAGCTCCAGTCCGTATCGGAGGGTGCGATCGGCATTGACCGTGCCGCGGGGGGTGCCATCTTCGCGGGCCAGGCGCAGAAATTCGTTTTTCCAGCGGCTGTAAAATCCTCGCAGGGTCCAATCGACGGTATTTTGCCGACTGTTCCAAAGGAGTTCCCAAGAATCCGCCCGTTGCCAGGCCAGGGGGCGGCTGCTGAGTTCCCGGGCGGGTATGGGGCCGGTGGTGAAAACAAGGTCGTCGAAAGTCGGGGGTTCGTAACTGCGGGCAAGGCTGGCGGTGAGGGATTGGTTTTCGGTAAAAGTCCAGGTCCAGGCAGTGCGGGGGGCTACTTTGGTTTGTTGTAGGTTCAGGGAGGAATCATTGGGAGTGCCGGCCTGGCCAGGAAGGCGTTCGGTCAATTTGCGCCGGGCGCCAAGGAAGGTGAACCCGGCTTCCCACTGGTGATTTTCGGTGATCTCCAGTCGATGATCAACGGCGGCTTGGAAGCTGAGAGGTTTTTGCCGCTGGTCGCCAATCAAGGGGCCGCGTTGGCCTTGTTGGTTTCGGTACCGGCGGGCTTCACGGTAACCCGCCTGAAAAAGAAAATTCAAGTCGGTGGTGGAGGGGACGAAGGTTTTTCCTTCCCAGCGAAGGTCACCGAAGAGATGAAGGTCGCCGCCTTCGGTGCGGGTGATGCCGTTGGGCAGGAGTTGGCGAAAGTCATCGCGATGAAAGGCCAGCGCGGTGCCGAGGGAAAGGTGACCGGTGTCGGTGGGGATTTGCCAGCGGGTAGCGGCTTGCCCATAGCGGGTATCCCGGTGTGGTCGGTCGGTTTCGACCCGGGGAATGTTTTCTTTGGGCGAGTGCAGGGCCGTTTCTTTGGCCAGGGGGCCGGGAATTTGGAGACGGGGACGGGAGAAGAGAAATTGGGTAAGCAATCGACCGGGCCGGGAAGGATTCCATTGGTGGTTGATGAGGAAGCTGTTTCGGTCCTGTTGGGCGTGGTTACGCCACCCATCGGTTTGAAATGTTCCGGCGACCAGGGCAAGGCGGTGGTCTACGTTATGCCAGCCTCCGCCGAGGGAGCCGTAGTAGGTTTGGTAGGACCCGGCGCCGACCAACCAACGCCGATGAGTTGGCAGGATTTCCTCGTCAGTCCAGAGAGAGAGGGCTCCGCCGAGGGCGGAAACTCCGGCGGCGGGTCCGGGTTTAAGCTCGGCATAATCCCACCAGGAGGTTTCCAGAAGGCCGAGGTTAAAAGACCCGTCGGCGAAGGTGGCGGGAAAGCCGTTAAGCGAGAGTTGTAATCCGCGGCTGACGGGGGCGCTTTGCAGACCTGACCCGCGCACGCTGATACGGGGTGGTTCAAGTCCGCCAAAGCTATCTTGAATGACCAGGCCCGGAAGCGGAGCGAGGGCTTCGCGGAAAACCGGGCGGCCCGTGGGCAGGGGAGATCGGACGACTCCGGAGGATAAACCGGTGGTTTGGGGGCCTTGGGCGGCAATGACTTGGTAAGGGGGCAGTTCCAGGGGTGGTTCGGTCTCTGTGAGGGGGCTGTCCCCAAGACCCACAGTTGCGGCAAAAAGACTCCCGAGTGCGCAAAGGCTTAGGCAAAGTTGGCCGGGGAGGGGGCGCATGGAGTAGCCGGAGACGTTCTTATTTCTGATAAATGGGGCGGGGTTGGTAGGAGGTATGTAAAAGCTCGTGGGCCTTTCCGGTCAGGGGTTCTCCGAGGAATTCGTCGTAAACCTGGAGGATTTCCGGGTTCTCGTGAGAAAACCGGAGGGCCATTTTTTCGTCGGTATCAAGGAGTCCCTGCATACGTTTTTGCCGGACTTCGTTGCAGACTCCGTAAGGTTGTCCGCCTCCGCCGATGCAGCCCCCGGGGCAAGCCATGACTTCAATAAAATGCCATGGGGGCGGTTTGTTTTGGTCCCGTGCCTCGCGAACTTGGAGAAGGAGATTTTCGACATTGGCCAAACCATGGGCAACGGCCACCCGGACCTTGGTATCAGCGACCGGGATGGTGGCGGTTTTGATCCCTTCCAGTCCGCGGACCGGCGTAATGTTTATTCCTTCGGGGGGCAGGTTTTCTCCGGTGACTTTATTAAATGCGGTACGCAGGGCGGCTTCCATGACTCCGCCGGTATTTCCGAAAATCAAGCCCGCGCCCGAATATTCGCCGAGGAGAGAGTCCGCTTTTTCGTCCGGGAGATTGAGGAAATCGACCCCCGATTGTTTAATCATGCGGGCAAATTCTCTGGTGGTGAGCACCACATCGACATCCGGGCGGCCGGAGGACTGCATTTCCTCGGTGCGTTCCAGTTCGTATTTTTTGGCGGTGCAGGGCATGATGGAAACCTGATAGATCTGATCGGCGGGCAGGCCGGTTTTCTCTGGATAATAGGTTTTGGCCAAGGCCCCGAGCATTTGCTGGGGGGACTTGGCGGTGGAGAAAAGGGGGATCAGGTCGCTAAAATTTTTCTCCAGATAATCCACCCAGGCAGGGCAGCAAGAGGTAATCAGAGGCAATTCCCCTTTCCCTTCAACAAAGCGGGCGACAAACTCCGAGGCCTCTTCGATTATGGTTAAATCGGCGGCAAAAGTGGTATCGAAGATAGCTTTAAAGCCGAGACGTCGCAGGGCCGAGTAAATCTTTCCGGTCAAGTTGGTTCCCGGAGGCAGTCCGAAGGCTTCACCCAGAGCGACCCGCACGGACGGGGCAATTTGGACGGTGCAAATTTTCCCGGGATCGCGCAGGGCCTCCCAAACGGTAGCGGTTTCGTCGTTTTCGACAATGGCCCCGGTAGG
This sequence comes from Opitutales bacterium, assembly GCA_022565335.1. GTDB lineage: Bacteria > Verrucomicrobiota > Verrucomicrobiia > Opitutales > T3Sed10-336 > JAIUMY01. The sequence goes on along the minus strand of JAIUMY010000010.1, from coordinate 46,826 downwards.
GCAGTGGGCGGAGCATTGGCCACAGCGGATACAGGGTGATTCGGCGAGGGTAATATCGCCGGCGGGGGCCATACGGGTATTGATTCCCCGGTCGAGAAAGGAAAGGGCCCAGACATTCTGCACTTCCTGGCAGACTTGTACGCAGCGTCCGCATTTAATGCATTTGCTGAAATCCAGGATGAGCGAGCCGGTGGAATCGTCGCAGGGCAAATCGGTGACCCGGCGGGGCAGGTAGTCCTGGCGAATACCAAATTCCCCGGCGCGGTCCTGCAGTTCGCAATCCCCGTTGCGTCCGCAGGTCTGGCAGGCGTTGGGGTGATTGGAGAGGATCAGTTCCAGGGTGGCCCGGCGCACTTCGGTAAGTTCGGCATCGTGGGTGGTAATGTCCATGCCTTCTTCCAGTGCGGTTGCGCAGGCGCGCGGCATTTTTTTACCGGTACCGGTTTTGACGATACAGAGTCCACAGGCGGAGGAGGGGAAGAGATCCTGGTGTTTGCAAAGGGTTGGAATGCGGACTTGAACCTGACGGGCGGCTTCGAGAATGGAAGTTCCCTCCGGGACGGTGACTTCGAGACCATTGATGGTAGCGGTTACGGACATGGTGGATAGGGGTTGAGAAAGGTGGAAGGCATGGTCAGCTGGCTTGTTGGAGGCTTTCCCCCTGGCTGAGGAGTTTTTTGCGTTTGCGGGCATACGCGGTTCCTCCCTCGATGTAGGCGATGTATTCATCGCGGAAATACCGCAGGGTGGAAAGGATCGGATTGGCCGCAGTTTGGCCGAGTCCGCAGAGGGAAGCTTTTTGCATGGACTGGCAGATACGTTCAATTTGTTTTATATCCTCGACGCTACCGCGGCCTCTGGTGATTTTCAGAAGAAGCTGTAACATCTGATACCCGCCGACCCGGCAGGGGGCGCATTTGCCACAGGATTCATCGACGCAGAACTTCAGATAAAAAGCGGCGACATCGACCATGCAATCCCGCTCGTCCATAACCAGCATCCCGCCCGAGCCCATGATGGAGCCCAGTTGCATGAGGTTTTCATAAGTGACCGGAGTTTCCAGTTTGTTTTCCGGGATGATCCCGCCGGAGGGGCCACCGGTCTGGACGCCCTTGATGTGGGCCTGGTCCTGAACGCCTCCACAGATGGGGTAAATGATTTCGTGAACAGAGGTTCCCATGGGAACCTCCACTAACTGGGCATTCTGGACTTTCCCGGTGACCGCAAAAACCTTGGTCCCGCGGGAGGAGCCCGTACCGTGTTGGGCGTAGGCCTCGGCGCCATGGTCCAGGATCCAGGGGGCGGCGGCCAAAGTCTCAACATTATTGATACAGGTGGGGTACCCCCAGAGTCCCTCCACCGAAGGGTAGGGCGGGCGTGGGGAGGGGCTGCCGCGGCAACCTTCGATGGAAGCGATCAAGGCGGTTTCCTCGCCGCAGACAAAGGCACCTGCGCCAAGGCGGATTTCGGCGTCGAAGGACCAGCCGGAGCCCAGGATGTTTTCTCCCAGCAACCCGCATTGGCGGGCATCTTCGAGGGCTTTTTGGATGCGTTGGATGGCCAGCGGGTATTCGGCGCGAACGTAGAAATAGCCTTTGTTTGCACCGACGGCATAGCCGGCAATCAGCAAACCCTCGAGAACGGCATGGGGATCCCCTTCAAGAATACTCCGATCCATAAAGGCCCCCGGGTCGCCCTCATCGGCGTTGCAGATGACGAATTTCCGGTCGGCCTTTGGTTCACGGGTCAATTTCCATTTGAGGCCAGTGGGGAATCCAGCCCCGCCGCGACCTCGCAGCCCGCTTTCTTCAATTTCGCGGATGGCCTCATCGGGTGAATTTTTGGCCAGCGCTTTGGCCAGACCGCGGTAAGTTCCGCGGGCGAGGGCTTCGCCAAGGTGCTCCGGGTCGAGTAGACCGCAGTTGCGTAAAACGATGCGGCATTGCGGGTCCGGTTTGGTCCACAGGAGGTCTTTGAGGACTTTGTTTTCACCCAGGGACGTAGTGACGATGCGGCTAATGTCCCGGCTTAATACGTTGGTGTAGGTGACGCGGGAGGGAAGCAATTGGACGACCAGTCCCTCATGGTAAATGCCCATGTCCAGAGCACGGACAACGGAAAGAGAGGAGTCCGGAAGTTTGCTGGCAATTTCGTCCTGAAAGGAAGACTGGAAGAATTTGGTTTTATCGCCCTCTTCGCAGGAGGTGTCGAGTACGAGAATGGACTGGGTGGGGTCGGTGAGGGCGGTTCCGTATTGGCGACTGGCGATGATATGGTCGTCGGCCAATTTTTCTGCGGACAGATGATCCAGGGTGACAGAGGAAACTTTTTCCGGGGTTACCCGCCCGTAGAGGACGGGGGGAAGGGATTTGGATTTAATTTCAACGAGGGGGTCGAGGTAGGCGTAGCCATAGGAACCGCTTTTTTGGATTTCGCAGGGAAGGTTATGGTCCTCGACAAGTTTGCGGCATGCGCTCAGAAGTCGTTCCGCTCCGGCGGCAATCCCTCCCGAGTCCATGCCGATGCGGAGCCATTGTTCGAAGGTCTCAGGTTTGTTTTCCGAAGCAAGGCGGGCGAGTTCCTGGAGGGGGTCATTGGTCTTCATGTGTTTTCTCCTGTTGGCGGATTTTTTCCAAAATGGGGGGGATATCCATCGGGCTGTTTTTGCCGATGGTCTTTTTGTCCACAACCAAGGCGGGGGCCATCCCGCAGCAACCGATGCACCGGACGGTTTCGAGGTGAAACATGCGGTCCTCGGTGGTTTCCCCGTCTTTGATGCCGAGTTGTTTTTCCAGTTCGCTCAAAAGGCGTCCTGACCCCTTCAGGTAGCAGGCGGTGCCATTGCAGACGGTGATGTTGTGGTCGCCTTGGGGAACCAGGCGGAAGTAGTGGTAGAAGGTGAGGACTTCATATATCCGCGCGAGGGGGATATTCATTTCTCTGGCGAGAAGGAGGCTGGAGGCGCGGGGAACATAGCCATGACGGTTCTGGATTTCATGCAGAATCATGATCAGGTTGCCTTCAGCGTCTTTCCATTTGGCGACCGAGGTTTCAATTTCGTCGCGGGTGGTTTCGTCCATCTCCTCCAGCGGGGGTAGGGTCGCAGCTTCCATGGGATTGTGGGGTTCGGGGATTAGAAAGAATAATTCTGGAGAATTTTATAATAAGAAAAAAGAATAAGGTCAAGGGCCTTTTGTTCTCCCCCGGTCTGCTTGCAGGCTTGTTCTTTGGGAAAAAATGTTTTTTACTGATAGTTTCTTCTTTTTCATGGCTAATCTTCCTTCCATAGAGCCCTATCGGCGACGATATCGGGAAATCGACGCGCAGATGACGCGTCCGGATTTTTTTCAGGATCAGCGCGAGGCGACCCGATTGACCAAAGAGCACACCATGATAGGTAAGCTTTTGGCCCTTTATGATGATCTCGGGCGGATAGATCAGCAATTGGCGGATAACCGGCAATTGCTTGCGGAAGCGGGAGAGGATCCCGAAATCCGGGAGATGGCGGAGGGAGAAATTCCGGAATTGGAAGAGGAGCGGGAGCGCAAGGAGAAGCAGATTCTCCGGCTGATGATTCCTCCTGAGGAAACGGATTCGCGCAATACCATCGTGGAGATCCGCGCGGGAGCGGGGGGCGATGAAGCCAGTTTGTTTGCCGGGGATTTGTACCGTATGTATTTGCGCTGGGCGGAAAACAAAGGGTTTCGCGTGGAGACGATGAGTTTCAGTGAAAGTGAGTGCGGTGGTTTCAAGGAAGTGGTTTTCCGGATTACCGGGGAAGATGTCTATAAGTTGCTTAAGTTTGAATCGGGGGTCCATCGGGTGCAGCGGATACCGGTAACCGAGGCTGGGGGGCGGATCCATACCTCGACGGTCACGGTGGCCGTCCTGCCGGAAGCGGAGGAAGTTGATGTGGAGGTGAATCCCGAGGAGCTGGAAATTACAACCTGTCGGGCCAGCGGCGCTGGGGGCCAGCATGTAAATACGACCGATTCGGCGGTGCAAATTTTGCACAAACCGACAGGAATGATCGTGCAGTGTGCGGATGAGCGCTCGCAAATAAAGAACCGGGCCAAGGCGATGACTGTTTTGCGTTCCCGATTGCTCCAAAAAAAGGAGGAAGAAGAGCGAGCCAAGTATGCGGCTAACCGCAAAAGCCAAGTGGGAACGGGGGATCGGTCGGAGCGAATTCGAACCTACAATTATCCCCAGAGCCGCGTGACCGACCATCGGATTGGACTCAATTTACAGTCCTTGCCGCAGATTATGGAGGGGGAGGTCGATGAGCTTCTGGAGGCCTTGCAGGAAACGCGGTATCAGGAAAAGATCGAAGAATTGTTGTCCGGGGAAATACGCTTTGCCGGAGGCTCTGCCGGGCGGTAAGGAGTAGGGTCATGACGGCGGGGCAACGACATTTGTTGGTGGATGGGTACAATGTCCTGCACCAGTGGCCCCGGGGAAAGGCCTTTTTGCGCCGGGGGCAATTGGCGGCCGCGCGGGATTATTTGGCGGCGGAAGTGAGGGTTCTGCATGACCGGGAAGGGCTTCGGGTAACCTTGGTCTTTGATGGCAAGGGGGAGAAGGTGGAGCTTGAACGACCTTATGAGGATCTGACGTTTTCTTTTCTGTATTCGCCCTCCGGATTGTCCGCTGACGCGGTGATCGAGCAGTTGGTTTCCGGAGCAGGAGATCCATCGCAGTGTCTGGTTATCACGCAAGATTCATTGGAGAGGGAAACTCTTCAGGTAGCGGGGGCGACGGTGATGAGTCCGGAGGACCTGGCCGCCTGGGTGCGGCAAGCGGAAGGCCGTCTTGCCGGAGAACTGCAAAAGAGAAGACAGGAAAGCCATGAGTGGTGGAGGGATATAAAGTGAGGGGCGGGGTAGTTTTAAGTTTTTTGATTTTGGTGGTTATTATCACTTGGGTAAGAGGGGATGCTCTGGAGGAGATCGGTCCGATGGTCGTGGTGGAAGGAGAGCATCCGATTGGCGGTTGGCAGGGGTGGGAGCCTTTGGACCTTGCGGTCAGTTATTTTAACCTAACCGGCTCCTCCGAGGGTGATTTGCGGTTGTGGTTCAGCGCGGTGGCCAGCGGGGAACGCAATAGTATGATACAACTTCCCTATCAGGATGATTCGTGGAAAAGGGTTCCGCCGCTCTTTGATACCCGTTTGGTGGAGGGGTATGGAAGAGATTTGGATGGTTTGGCGGAACCGATTCTCACCCGAACGGCGGGCTTTGTTGGAGTGGGTGGAGAGGAGATTGTTCTGGGGGCGATTGGCCCGCGTTACAAGGGGGGCCGGAGTGAGTTGGTGCCTTGGTTGTTTCGCCGAAATCCCGGTGGGGAGTGGGAGTCTTTGGGCCTGCCGAAGGGGGAGCCGCAGGAATTTATTGAAGCGGCCTGGCGGGAAGGTTTGACGGTCCGCGCCGAAGGAGGCGGGGTGGTTGAGCTGGAAGATGGGCGGAAGCGATTGTATCTGCATGGGTTGACTGAACCCGAAGAGTTTGCGGACTGGCAACGGGGTGGGCGATTAGTGGTTCCCCGGATTTTGGTTGCCGAGGCCGAGAATTGGGAAGGCCCCTGGGTTTTTCGGCGGCATGAGGATCGAAGATTATGGGATATCCGGGAGGGGTCCACGGTTCCGTGGGTATTCCCTCATGTGCAAAAAGTGAGCCAGGAAAGGTTTCTACTTACCGGGGCCAGTGCCTGGCCGCCGGACCGAATTTATGCCGCCTACAGTGAGGATGGAAAGTATTTTGTGATGCCGTCAGGGTCTGATGGAAGTCCTCTGCCATTAGTGCGTAAGGAAAAAATCTTGCCTGGGGCCCGTTTTGTGAAGGCGCTGCGAGGAGTGCATCTCTCCGGAAAGCAAGAATTTCGGACTGTAGTCAGCGTGGCTCCAAAAGAATTGGGGGGAAGGAGTATTCTTTTGACCAGTCGAGGGGAATGGGATGAGCAAAAACTGGGCAGTTTGCTTTTAAAACTGAATGGTGAAAGGCTTCAAAAGGCTGAAACCAAGTAAAAAAGAAAAAGTTTCCGAATTCTCACAGTTTTATTCGTTTTTTCTTGCTAAACGGAATAAGACGTGCTTTAAATTTTCTATCTTTGGCTTCACAGGCCTTAGAAAACACACACAAACAAACCTACAAAACAAACACATTATGAAAAAAACAAGTATTGCTTTAGGCGTTGCAGCGGTTGCCGCTGCTTCCACTCTGAAGGCAGCTATGCCTTTGGACGATCTCTCCGTGACCGTTGATTTCGGTTACGAGTCCGAGTATGTCTTCCGTGCGGTTAAATTGGACCAGCAAGTTATCCAACCCGGTGTTGAACTGGAATTGGACGGACTTTATGCTGGTGTCTGGGGTTCCTATGGAATCAGCAGCCGTGAACGTGGTGGTCGTGAAACCGATTTCTATGCCGGTTACACTTTCCCCCTCGATGAAATGATCGATTTGGATTTCGGTGCTACTTACTACTACTACAGTGGTGATGACGAATCCACCTTTGAAATCTACGGTGGAGCCTCTTTTGATTTCATTGGCGATCCTTCGGCTTACATCTTCTATGATTTGGATCTTGAAGTATGGACATTCGAATTGTCTGGCTCCTATGAAGTGCCTCTCGAGCAAGATTTTGCTTTGGAACTTTCTGGTAATCTTGGTTACCAGCGCTGGACCGACGATATGGCAGGCGGAGGCGCAGGTGAATTCAATCACTACTACCTCGAATTGTATGCTGACCTCGTTTTCGATCTGAGCGACAACGCATCCTTTTCGGTTGGTCCCCGTTTGACCACCCAGCGCATCGGCAGCAGTGATGACGGAACCGCCGTCCGCAACGCTATTGCTGGTGGAAGCAGTGGTCGTGAATTGTTCTGGTGGGGAGCTAAGTTCTCCGCTGGATTCTAATCCACGCTGAATCTTATTTCAGAACCCGCATCCCTTGGGATGCGGGTTTTTTTATGTTTTGGAAAGAGAATCAGACCTAAGACTTGTTCCCGAAACTTTGCCAAGGCTTGTGTAGTTCGGGTGTGAGACCAAGGTGTTTCCGAGACCTCGCGAGTGTTGCGCGCAGGGTTCCCGCCCAGCGCATATGCGTCAACCTAAGGCCTTTGGATGCTACGGAATAGGTCGGGCCTTCAGGCCTTTGGGCCCGCTTTCGCCGAGGATCCCGCCTGTTCTTTGGGAGGTGAGAATAATAAGGAGCAAGGACATTGCTTCGCCCTCTCCGCCTCCGTCCTGTCCTTGGGGCGCCGACCAGGCGACCTGATTGGTGGGAGAGTTTTCCGGGGATGTACCATCGCTCCCATTCTCAAGGACAGGAATCACCGCTGGGCGGGGCACGTGTCCAAAAGCGCTTCGCTACGAAAGAAGGGCTGAAAGCCCGATCTATCTTTTAGGTTGACCCATATGCGCCAAGCGGGGTCCCCGCTCGCTGTCGAAAAGGGGCGACATTTCAGTTTGCCGAAGTATTGCGCTCCCCGCTAAGCGGGCTTTCGCTGGGGCTTAACAGAATAGCGCAAGGCCCCCGTTCGCGGTTGGCTCAAGCGGGGACCTCGCGTCCCTGCGCTGAGGGCTTCAAGCCGGGACGTAAATCACGCCCCCACCACACCGCGCGGCCGCTCCCGATTCGCTTTGTTCATTTCCCTCCGGCGGGATTTCGCAAGCTCAATTTTTGCGGCTGCGCGGAACACTCCAACCCCGGGAGTCGCTTGACCTTATATTCCAGCTCCGCTGGGGGCGGAACTTGATTCTTTGGCGGGAGTAAGCGTGAGGTTGGTGGTGTGTTCTTCCCGTCGTTGGGGATTCCCGGAAAGAATGGGCGTTTATTGTGCCTGTCGAGATCCCATGCTGAAGCACCGGGACTACGGACTCTTGACTCGTCCCTTCCAAAAAAGGGATGGGGAAATGTAAAAGTCGACGTTTTGCAAAAGGTTGTGTTTTAGGCTTGTTGCTTGTAGTATCCTTGAGCGGTGAAACAAAAAATGACACCATCCCGGAAATGAAAAGAAAAACCGGCCTTTGCGCCGGTAGCCGAAATCGTGAGATTTTGGACCACGAGGAGGCGGGAGTTCCGGTTTGTCCAACGACTGGTTGTTGGAGGGTCGGTGGTTTTCCGGCCTTTGAGGTCAAGGTCGTTCGACGAGCTCAGACCAGGACGGAGCTTGCCCCTCCGGCAAGGGTTGGATCCCTAGTTTTCAGATTGCGAAATCCTTACCTATTCGAAGGTCGCCTAATCGGCTCCCCAAGGATAGGGAATGTAGCCTTTGGTCCTATTCCTCGAAGAGCCGTCCTTGTTGGTCGTTGGGGCGATTTGGTTTGATCCCAATGACCGCATAACCTTTGTCCGCCAACATTCTGCCTTGGGCGGTACGTTTCAGGAATCCTTCCTGGATCAGAAAGGGTTCGTGTACCTCGCCGATAGTTTCGGCTTCCTCGCCTACGGCGATGGCGATGGTGGAAATGCCCACCGGTCCGCCGCCGTAATTCTCGGCCATTACACGGAGAATCCGTTTGTCCATCTCATCGAGTCCGTGGGCATCAATTTCCAGCAGCTCAAGCGCTTGCTGAGCGGATTCTTTGGTGATTTTCCCAAATCCCCGTTCCTCGGAAAAATCCCGCACGAAGCTCACGAGGTTGTTTACGATTCGGGGAGTACCGCGCGCACGACCGGCAATCTCCGCGGCGCCGTCGGGTTCGATTTCGACTTCCAGTAATTCGCAGGTGCGCAGAACAATGGTGATCAAATCGGCTTTGTTGTAATAGTCGAGCCGCGTTTGCAGGGTAAAGCGAGATCGGAGCGGGGCGGTGAGAAGGCCGCTGCGGGTGGTTGCCCCGACGAGGGTAAACTTTTGCAGGCCCAGACGCACGCTGCGGGCGTTGGGCCCCTGGTCGATCATGATGTCGATATGGAAGTCCTCCATGGCCGAGTAGAGGTATTCCTCGACAGTTTTGGAGAGTCGGTGGATCTCGTCGATAAAAAGGATATCACCTTCTTCCAGGTTCGTCAGCTGCCCGGCCAAGTCGCCGGCTTTTTCGATGACGGGCCCGGAGGTGATGCGGACATTTTTGCCCATTTCAGCGCCAAGAATGAGGGCCAGCGTGGTTTTCCCCAGGCCCGGGGGGCCGCTGAGCAGGATATGGCTTAAGGGATCATTGCGTCTTTTGGCGGCCCCGACCATGATCTTCAAACGTTCGATGGTTTTACGTTGGCCGGTGAAATCATCAAAGTGATGTGGGCGCAAAGCGGCTTCCGCATTGGAAACCGGTTCGTTCAGAACATCTTGGAAGTAGTTGGCATCGGGAGAACTCACGTCACTCTATTTTCTTGTCGGAAATTCTGGTGACGGCAAGGCTGATTATTATTCACTTGCCCGGCGGTCTCTGGGTTAACCCCAGCCAAGGAGACGCAGAGCGGCCAGGGCGGTAAAAAACAGGGCCAGAAATTCGAACCATGTGGGGCGAATGTAGGGCAGGATTACCCTCCCGAGGCCCGCGCCTAAAAAGACCGCAGGGAAAAGGTAAAGATTTAGAGTAAGGGTTTCGGCGTTGATGGTTTGGATGCCTAGATGAAAGGGAACTTTGAACAGATTCAGAAAAAAGAAAAAAATCGCGGCGGTGCCGAAAAAATCCTTTTTGGGGATACGCATGGAGATGAGGTAGAGCATCATTACCGGTCCGGCGGCGTTTGCGGTCATGGTGGTGAAACCGGCGGCGAGACCAGTGCCACCAGAAAACCACCAGCGGCCTGCTTTGGCGGGTGGGGTTTCACCCTCTTGGGGGGAGTGGGCTTGGCGCCATTTGCCACGCAGGTGCAAGAATAACAAAACGGCAAGGATAGCTCCGATAAGCCTGGCGATTACACTATCGCTGGCCACTCCCAGCGTTAAGGTTCCGATGATCACCCCCAGGGCGGTGCAGGGGAATAAACGCCAGATCATTTTCCAGCGAACATTTCGCCGGTAAAGAATCAAAGCGGCGATGTCCCCGCAGATGAGCAGAGGTAAAACGACTCCCACTGATTCCCGTGGGGGCAAAACCTGAGCGAAGATGCCCACAAATAAAATCCCCAGCCCGGGAATGCCGGTTTTGGAGAGCCCTATGGTGAAAGCTCCCAGGAAAAGAAGGACCAGGGCGGTAGTGGAAAGATCGGTGAACATCCTTTCCTTCGATCAAACTCAGGCGTTGAGTTCCCGCACCATGACGCGGGAATTTCGTCCGCTTACCCGCAGGCTATCCAGACGTGCCGCCGGAAGCTCGGTGGAAGGGCTTTCGGAAAAGCCACAGGCGTTGCGGAAAAAGGAAAAGCTTTGGGTGGAGAGGGCAAAAATGCGATGGGCTCCTTTTTGCCGGGCTTCCTGGCAGATAAACTCAACCAGTTTTCGGCCGATTCCCAGATGTTGGTGAGTCGGTTGCACGTATAAGGAGAGAAGCTCCGCACTGTCGCCATCCGGGTAGATCTCCAGCGCGGCGCAGGCGACCGGGGTTTCATCAATTTCGAAAATATAATACTGGTTGAAGGATTTTTCGATATGGGCCAGGGTTCGGTGAACGAGTTGTTCCCGTTTCACTGCTTGGCGGGTAAATTCATAGAGGGTCCGAATGTCCCGCCGAGTGGCTGGCCGGACTTGTTGGTATTCGTTACCGTAAATGAGAGTACCGACGCCTTCGCTGGAAAAAATTTCGGCCAGCAAGCCTTCGTGTAAGGTTCCATCCACCAGGTGAGCTCTTGGGATATTATTGAGGACGGCCCTAACGGCGTGTTTTGCTTTGCTGAGGGCCGCTCCGCTGAATCCTTCGGGGGCGGTTGCCAGTTTTTTGTTGAGTTCTTCGACCGAAATTTGCCGATAAAAGACCTCTTCGTGAAAAAGTCCGGCTTCGGGTTGAAGGAAAAGGATTTTCCCGGCTTCGAGGGCAAGAGCCACTTCGGTCGCCAAGTGGTCCGAATTTAATCGCCAACCCACGCCGTCGCGGTCAAAGGCGAGAGGCGACAAAAGGGGAATCACTTTTTGCGACAAAAGGTTTTGCAGGAGGGCACGGTCGACCCGGCCAACCTTCCCGGTGTGTAATTGATCAATCCCTTTGACGATTCCCACGGGCACTGGGGTAACAGCGTTGGTCAGAACCGCCTTGAGACCAGCCTGGGTAAGTTTTCCCATGAGAAATTGGCTGAGGGTGGCGGCCGCTTTTCGGGCGCAGGACAGAGTTGGGGCATCGGTGGGGCCAAAGCCCCGCAGGTCGCTCGGCGAAATTTCTTGTTTTGTTGCCTCAATGGACAGTTGGTCGCTGATCCCAAAAACCAAAACGACCCGAATGGAAAGGCTTTGCAAAACGGCGATGTCGAGAAGAAGGTTGGGGAGGTTTTCGTCGTCCACAATGCGTCCGTCCAAGGCAATGACGAAGATGCGATCCTGGAAGAGAGGAACGTATTTCAAAATACCCCGAAGTTCTTTGGGGTTGGGAAGTGGTTGTGAGTCAGAGGAGGCCATGCGTTTCAATGGGCTACGCGGAAAGACCATTCCCGCAGATTGTCATCAATCAGAAAATACAAAGTATATTCACCCGGTGCAAGAGCATCGGGGTTTATGAAAAGAAAACTTTGCGGTGATTCATTGTCGGTTTCGCGTCCTTTGCTATAAGGCGGGATGATGAGGAATTCACGGTCCCGACGGTAAAAGTGGAGACGCCGGGGAAGGCTGAAATCCTCGTGGGGTTCCCACCGGATTTCCGCCTGGTAGGGCTCCCCGGATTGAATTGTCGGGGCGGCTTTGATTTCATCCAAAAGGAGAGTGTAGGGGGGCGCTTCGATGGTGATTTCCAGTAATTCTTCCTGCGGAACAATGGTAGGGATAATGGGGATTCTCGGGGAGAAAGAATCACTTTCGCGAAACTCCCCGGTCAAAAATGCCTGGGTAAAGGGCTCCCAATTCTCCGCTTCGAGGAGGGGAGTGATGTGGCTGGCCATGGATTCCTCGTAGGGGAAAAAGGGGTCCTCCTGTTTGCGGAAAAAGGCCATGATAAGAGTGTAGAAGGCAATAAAGCACAAAATAGAGATTAAGACCCAGGACATAGGCCATGGTTTTTTCTCCGGTAATTTTTGTTTTTCGTGGAGTGGTCCGTCGGGAGAAACCGGGGGGGCGGAGTGGTTCGAGGGGTGGGAAGAATTCTCTTTCATGGGTGAGTTCGCGCTTGTCTTGGGAAAAGTTTTGCCAATGGATGGAGGGATGCCGCTTTGGGTAATTGATATGTTTGGGCGTGGGGATATTAATCAGGTTTTTTGGTTGGTTTTTGCCGCTGCGTTGCCGTTCTGGCTAATGATGTTGGTTCTCCCTCATAAAACGTGGGTTCGCCGGATTTGTCATCCTTTTTTTATCCCTCCTTTGCTGGCAGTTCTGTATTTGTATATTGTGTTTGAGGTCGTGAACACGGTCGGTTGGCCAAAGTTTGCGGGGGTAGAGGCCCATCAAGTGCGTCGGGTATTCAGTCATCCTCTGTATTTTCTGGTGGTTTGGAGTCGATACATGGCCATGGATTTGTTTGCGGGAATGGTAATTTACCAGGAGGCCCTTCGTCGCAAGCAGCAAGTACCGGTGGAACTTTTCTTTACCTGGCTGACCGGTCCTCTGGGGCTTTTGTTTTACGGCATCCGTCTGGGGTGGGGCCGCTTGCGGGAAAAGTGGTAGGCTAAGCGGTGGGTCGTCAGGTGGGGAAAATTTGCCTTTTCCCGCGCGTTCATTGGTTTTTTGTGGTTCTCACTTGCCAAGCACGCCGGGATCTTTTTGAATGCGGTACTTGTGTCGGCTCATTCGGAGCCCGCAAATTTACTGACCGCTAACCCAACAGAAAAAAAACTATGTCTGTTAAACTCGCAATCAATGGATTCGGCCGCATCGGCCGTTTGGTATTCCGGGCCCTTGTTGACCAAGGCTTGCTCGGTAAAGAAATCGAAGTCGTTGCTATCAACGATCTGGTGCCTGCCACCAATTTGGCATACCTGCTAAAATACGACTCTACACAAGGGCGTTTTCAGGGAGAAGTCTCCTCGGAAAAGTCATCTCCCGAAAAGGAAGCGGACGATGTTCTGGTGGTGAATGGCCATAAGATTCAGTGTCTCTCGGTGCGCGAAGCACCTGCGGGGTTGCCCTGGAAAGACTATGGGGTGGACATCGTTCTTGAATCCACGGGGCTTTTTGTCCAGGACAAGATGGCCGCGGGTCATATCGAAGCCGGGGCCAAGAAAGTTATTATTTCGGCTCCTGGTAAAGGTGATGTGAAGACGGTCGTTATCGGCGTGAATTGCGAAAGCCTGACCGCCGAGGATGATATTATCTCCAACGCTTCCTGCACCACCAACTGTTTGGCCCCGATCACCAAGGTGGTCTTGGACAATTTCGGCATTGAAGAAGGCCTTATGACCACGGTGCACAGTTATACCGCTACGCAAAAGACCGTCGACGGACCTTCCCCGAAGGATATGAAGGGTGGCCGGACGGCTGCGCTGAACATTATTCCTTCCAGCACTGGCGCGGCCAAGGCGGTAGGTTTGGTCTTGCCGGAAGTTCAAGGTAAACTGACCGGGATGGCTTTCCGGGTGCCGACCCCTACGGTTTCGGTAGTAGATCTTACCGTAAAGACTGAAAAAGAGACCTCCTATGAGGAAATCTGCCAGAAAATGAAGGAAGCCTCCGAGGGTTCCCTCAAAGGCATTCTCGGCTATACGGAAGACGAAGTGGTGTCCAGTGATTTCATTCATGATCCCGCTTCCTCTGTCTTTGATGCCGGTTCCGGCATCGGACTGAACAGCCGTTTCTTTAAATTGGTCTCCTGGTACGACAATGAGTGGGGCTACAGCAACCGCTGTGTCGACCTTCTCAAGAAAGTCACCAAATTCCTCTAATTTCTACTGAATTAGAAAACTTACTTCACCAAGCTTCGTCGGGATATGCCCCGGCGAAGCTTTCCCTTTTCTCTTTCAACCAAAACTTTTGATAAAATGCCTTCTGTAGCCTCACTAAAAGACCTTTCCGTGAGCGGGAAAAGAGTTCTCGTCCGGGTCGACTTCAATGTTCCCACTGATGGTGAGCAGGTCACCGACAATTCACGCATTAAAGCAGCTCTTCCAACGCTGGAATACTTGCTTGAACAAGGCGCCAAGATTATCCTGATGAGTCATCTGGGTCGCCCCAAGGGAGAAGCGAATCCCCAATACACCCTCCGTCCGGTGGCCAATGAACTGGCCAACCTGGTAGGACGTCCGGTGCTTTTCCTGGAAGAGTGTATGGGGCCCAAAGTCGAAGAAGCCGTTGAACAAATGCAGGATGGCAATATTGTTCTTTTGGAGAATCTTCGCTACCATGCCGGTGAGGAGAAAAATGATCCTGAGATGGCCAGCGCTCTGGCCCGTCTGGCGGAGGTATATGTAAACGACGCTTTTGGCACTGCGCATCGCGCCCATGCCTCAACCGCGGGCGTTCCCGCGTTGGTTTCCGAGAAAGCCGCTGGTTTGCTGGTGGAGAAGGAATTGAAGTTTTTGGGAGAACGCACCGGGAATCCGGAAAGACCCTTCGTGGTCATTCTCGGAGGGGCCAAGGTCAGTGATAAAATCAATGTGATCAACCGTCTTCTTGAAAAGGCTGATACTATTCTCATTGGTGGTGCAATGGCCTATACCTTTGCCATGGCTCAAGGCAAGAAAGTCGGAGACAGTCTCTGCGAACCGGATAAGATCGAAACCGCCAAAGCCGCTTTGGCCAAAGCGGAGGAGAAGGGGGTTAAATTCCTTTTGCCAGTGGACAATCTCATTGCCAAGGGCTTGGACTTCGGAGCCAAAAGCTTGGGCGAGACCGATCATACCTCCGAAGGTTCCGACATTCCGGATGGCTGGGAAGGCGTAGACATCGGTCCTAAAACGACCGACCTCTTTGTCCGGGAAGTTGCCTCGGCCAAAACGATACTTTGGAATGGCCCGATGGGAATCTTTGAAATCGAGGCTTCCAGCAAGGGAACCTACGCCATCGCCAAAGCGGTCGCGGAAAATCAGGAGGCAATCTCGATTATCGGTGGCGGCGATTCCGTCTCGGCGGTAAACAAGAGCGGCTATTCCGACAAGGTGTCCTTCATGAGTACCGGTGGCGGGGCCAGTCTGGAGTTTTTGGAAGGCAAGGAACTTCCCGGAGTCAAGGCCTTGGAGAAAGCCTGAAATTGCAACCTTTAGAAAAATACGTATGAAAAAATATCTTATTGCCGGAAACTGGAAAATGAACAAGAACGCGGCCGAATCCGAGGATTTGGCTAAAGAAATTGTTCTTGAATTAGGCTCGCGTCACGCGGTTGAAGCGGTTCTCTGCCCGCCTTTCACCTCGCTGACGGCGGTCGCCAAAGTGATCGAGAAATCCAATGTAAAGTTAGGTGCCCAGAATATGCATGAAGAAAACAGCGGGGCCTTCACTGGAGAAATCTCGCCGGAAATGCTGCGTCACCTGTACGTGAGCTATGTGATTCTCGGCCACAGCGAACGGCGGGCGATTTTCGGGGAAACCGATGCCCAGGTGAATGCCAAGACCAAGGCCGCTCTGGCGAGCCGCCTGCGGCCCATCGTCTGTGTTGGCGAAACCTTAGAGGAAAGAGAGGGAGAGCGTACTCTGGACGTTGTGGGTGTTCAACTGAAGGGAGCGTTGGAAGGAATTTCAGCTGAGCAGGCGGATTCCGTAGTTATCGCCTACGAGCCTGTTTGGGCGATCGGTACCGGCAAAACCGCAACCCCGGAGCAAGCCCAGGAAGTCCATGCCTTTATTCGTTCCGAGCTCGGTAAAATTTGGGATGAAGGTTCGGCGGCCAAGGTTCGTATTCTTTATGGTGGGTCGATGAAGCCCGGCAACGCTCCGGAGCTTCTCAAGCAGGCGGATATTGATGGTGGCCTCATTGGGGGCGCCTCTCTCGAGTCCCGTTCGTTTGCCCAGTTAGTCGAAGCGGCCGAAGCCCAAAGTAAATAATCGTGTTTTTTGTACCTCGCGAGGCCTCTTTGCAAAGAGGCCTCGCTTATTTTATCCAGATAAGGAATCAAACGATATTGAGTTATTAATTTGTAAGATTTGGAGAATTTGAATTTTTGCCTTTTCAGAACGCCGTATTTGGTGTTGTTTCCTTATAGTTAACCCTATTTTCTCTTACCGCCCCAATGGGAAAAAACAATAAAACCTATTTCTACAGCGACTTTACCGCCAGCACCTTAACTCTGCTTAAAGCTGAGGACAATGGTGAGCGGGTTTTGATCCGCGATATTAAGGAAATCAACCTCCGCGACGAAGAGGCCACGGCAGGCGCTATCGAAAGTATCACCGAAAACAAAAGAGACGGTTATTTGCTTTCCACGGTAGGCTTTTATCCCGAGAGCAGTTTTTTTCTTTATCGGGAATTGGAGGAACCCAAAAAAGCCAGCGACGGAATGTTCCTATCCAAACTAGTGGCAAGCGAGGGTAAAGTTGATCCGGAGGAATATACAATTACGGTTCTCTCGAATACCAAAGGCATTCCTATAGATTTCAGTAAGGCGCCAGAAAAGGAGGTTTTATTTTGCGGGGCAAAAACAAGCGAATGTCTGGACTTTCAAAATCGTCTTCTTGAACTGAAGGTTTTTCCCAGGGCCATGGAAATTTCCACCCTCGGGACGGTTGGAGCACTGTTGGATTACTTGGATTATGAGGAGATAGAGGATCCCGCACTCATGATTGAACTCGGCATGGATACCAGTCATGCCTTTATCCTCGAGAACGGTAAGGTCAGTCAGTACCGCTTAATTCAGCAGGGCATGAGGCGTATGTTTGGTATGGTAAAGTCGGAACTTGGATTAAAGGATGAAACGGCGGCGGCCCGCCTTTTCCATTCCGACACGTTTGATTTTCAGGAAATGGGTCCCAAGCTTGCCGGAGGGTTGCTTCGGGAGATTAACGCCTATGCAGCTTTTTATGAGGTGCAGAAGGGCTCTACTATTCGACACGTCATTTGTTCCAGCACGCCCGGGAAGCTACCCTGGCTCAATACCACCCTGGCTAAAATGATGGTTGTCGATCCTATCGAGATTGAATATGGCGATTGGCTCGCGGAAAGAGGAATCGATGTCGAGAAGACCAGCGTTTTAGAACAGCATACCACTAACCTTTTGGGCTCTTTGGGTTTAATGCTTGATCGAGTGTACAAGGAAAAAAAAGATGAAGTCGAAGAAGAAACAGCCTAACTTTCGTCCTTGGCACCAGGATTTCCGGATGCCGGACGAGTTGCCGGATATTAAAGCCGTAAAGACTAATTTTTTGGTTAATACGGTGGCTGGGTTTATTCTTGCGGTATTGATTATTTTCTTTCTCATCAAGCATCTTGAGGTGAATCGTTTGGAAAATGAACTGGCCTATCTGGAGGAGCGTATCGAGCGAGCCGAGCCTAGAAGTAATAACTACTCAAAATTGAATCGTGAGTATCAAGAGGAACGAAGTCGTTTGGATGAAGTGGATAACTTCCTCTCTCGGCCTTTCTTTATAACCCGCCTGGTCAAAGAGTTTGTGGAATCGGCCCCGGAAAGGTTGGAAACCCGTTCCTTTCGCTATAATGGTTCCAATGTCGAGGTTCTTGCGAGGTATCTTCCCGACCCTCAGATTCTCGAGTTGCAGGGGCAAGAACAGGCTTTCGACGAAACCTTGGCAATGGTGAGAGAGTTTGGGGACTCTATCCAAGAGACCGTCTTCTTTAGCGACCATTTCAGCGACTTTGAGATCAGAGATGTCCAGCAAATACCCGAGGAATCCGTTTTGAGTTTCCGGCTTACCATGAACCAGCAATAGTAATCAGGTATGAATTCAGAAAAAATGCAGATTTTCTTAAAGCAGTACCTGCCAGTGCTAATCATGGGAGTTTTATCCATTGGAGTAGGTGTTCTGATTTTTTTACGCATGGGTTTGGTTGATGACCTGACTACGGAAATCGAGGAGAAATCCTCCGACTTTCAAAGAATGGAGCGAATCATATCCCTGGGGCAGGGACTGGAGGATGATTTGGATAGGATAAAAGAGTTTGAAGAAAGACTGGCTCCGCGATTGTTGACTTTCGAACAATTCGATACCATTGGCGCGGTGAGGGATCGTCAGCGGATCATGGGAAATGTGAATCGGTTGGTGGAAACCAGTCTTGGCACCCCGCCCAGAGATCTACGTTTAACCCCGGGGTCATTGGATGAAATGACCTTTTATCGGACCATACAATTTGTTCTGGAAGTTGAGGGTTCATTGACGGCATTGCAGAAGTTACTCTTTGATTTGGAAGCCGCGGAAAATTTGACCCGTTTGGACAGTATTCACTTGCGTTCAGTAGAAGGTGGGCAAACGCAAAATCTCTTGGGAAGTATCCGCTTTGAAATTCTAGCCAATAGACCTAGCAACTAATCGAAACCATGCCAGCACGTTATCTTCTAATTTTAATTATTCTTCCTATGGCTCTACCCGGTTTTCTGGTAGGGCAGGTGGTTGATCCTCAAGAACGACAGAACGATTTGGAGCGCATGGAAAGAGTTCTTCTGCATCCGGGGGAGCGGGACGCCGAAGTGCTTGAGCTTTCCACCGACATTTTCTACCCGCCCTTTCTTTTTGAGATGGGGCCAAGCCCGCGTGAGGTATTGCGCCAATTTTCCCAAACTCTTTCCATCGTAGCGGTTGTTCGCCGTACCGGAGCCAGCCCCATTGTGCGGTTTGAAGGCATCGGTTTGGTTCGTGAAGGTGAGGAAGTATCCTTCACCTATGAAGGCGAGACCCATGAAATCCTTTTTTCGGAAATAACCGATTCCACCTATACCCTCTCATACAACGAAGAAACACTACGTATTGAATTATAATCCAACAAACCCCAAATAATCCTTCCATCATGAAACGAAAACTCACTTATCTTTATTTTTTACTGGCCTTGCCCGTTTCCCTCACCGCTCAAGAGAACGACGAGGCCGAACCTCTTGAAGGCGAAGAATCTGCCCCTGTTGCCCAAGAGGAAGAGCTTTCTCCCTCCATTGAAGCAACGATGACCGAAACCTTCGGTATTAGTTATACTGACGACAGCGTTCGACAGATCGTTCGTGATGTCGCTGATATTTTCGAATTGAACATTGTTATGCCCGATCATTTTCGTGGTGAAACCTCTCTTCGCCTCCGGAACGTGACCTGGCCTCAGGTGTTCGATATCGTTTTGGAGGAGTTCGGGTACACTTACCGCATCAGCAACAACATTATCTTCATCGAGCGGGATGTGGACGAGGATGTTATCGATGAAGAGGAAGAATTTGTCGATCCCCGGGTAATTCGTACCGATGATGACCTTCTCAACCTGACCTTTGAAGATCCGACGCCGATCCGTGAAGTGATCAATTTGATTGCCGAGGTGGCAGAAATCAATCTGGCTCCGCTCCCCGGTTCTTTGACCGGAGATACCCAGTTCCGGTATCGCGGAGTATCCTGGCAGGAAGCTTTTGAAGACGTTCTCGCCCTGGCCACCGATGAAGAAGGGCAAGCCATTCCGCATACCTTTATTGAAGACGGACGGCGGGTGCGAGTGGTTGTGGAGCGGGAAGACCGCCGCGCCTTGCCAATTACCATTTTCCAAATCGAGCATGCCAGTGCCGATGGATTGAAGCCTTTTATCGAAAGGGCAATTGACGGAAATGGCCGGGTCGATGCGGAAGGCCGTACCAATACGTTGATCGTGCAAACGCCCTCTGAGAATCTGGAAAACATCCGGAGTCTCCTGGCCCGGTTGGACCAACCGGTCCAGCAAGTCCTTATTGAGTCCCGGTTTATTGAAATCCGGAAGGATGATCAGTCCAATATAGGTTTGGATTGGCAAGGGTTGAGAGGGTTTGAACTAAGTGCCCAAAGTATGTCCCACGGGTTCGAACGAGTCGTTGGACAGAATACCAGCGACAGTGAATTCGGGGGCGATCCTCGTTCTGCGCGGGCCACTGAGGCAACTTTCAGTGCAAGCGACTTTCGCTTGATCCTGAATCTTCTCCGAGAGCAAACCAACGCCCGCGTTTTGACCAATCCGACAATTACGGTAATCAATAACGAAACCGCCACTATTGAAACCGAGGAGTTTCGTTTTCGTGAAGGGGAGAGGACCGAAACGGAAACAACGGCAGGGTTTCGAACCACTTTTGGAGCGGCCCAACCTTTGGACGTTAATCCCAGTATAAAACTAACGGTCACTCCGAAAATCAGCGCCCGGGATTTAATAACCCTCTCGGTTGAGCCTGAAGTCAGCAATTTGGTTGATGAACAGACCTTCCAGAGTGGTGAAGTGATTCCTATTGTCCGGACCCGCCGTGCGCAAACCGAGGTTACCATTCGGGATGGCCAGACTTTGGCCATAGGAGGACTTGTCGACTCCACCGATTCCGACAGGGAAGTCCGGGTTCCTTTGCTCGGTAGTATTCCTGCGGTGGGTCGGCTCTTCCGTAGCTCTGGGCGCAACATTGAGGAGTCCAACCTTATTATTTTTCTGACGGCTTCTATTCTCGATCCGTACACCGCCAACTACACTGACTTTGTTGACGAACAGCGGATGCTTGAGCTGGGACTGTCGCATCGTGACGTTCAAGGCTTTGGGTACAACCGTTCCGATGAGGAACAAGCTTTATTGGAAGAATTGGCTCGCCTACGCAGTGTTGCTGAAGGGCAAGCGGTTTCAGATCCTCTCCGGCAGCAAGTGGAAGCCCTGCGCCGACAGTTTGGCGAAGAAGAAAGTGATGCGATCAGGGAAGGGCGGATTATTCGCGATCCACAGCCTGCGGCAGCCATAACCGAGGAAGAGACGCTACAAATTGAAGAGCAGCTGGCCGAAGAACCTCTCGCTCCGGCCCCAGAGTCTGAAGTCGAAGAAGCTCCGGCGGAGGAAATGGTCACGGAGGAAGAACCGTTGGAGGAACCGGTTTTCGAAGATACGGAAACGCATGAGGAAACAATGGAAACAGAAGCGGTTGAGGAAGATACAACAATCCAGGAAGAAGAATCTGCGATTGTTGAGGAAGACGCTGCCGCTGAGGAACCCGTAATGGAGGCTACCGAAGAGGAAGCCACCGAAGAGGAAGCTACCGAAGAGGAGGCTACCGAGGAGGAAGCCACCGAGGAGGAAGCCACCGAGGAGGAAGCCACCGAAGAGGAAGCCACCGAAGAGGAAGCCACCGAAGAGGAGGCCACCGAAGAGGAGGCCACCGAGGAGGAAGCCACCGAAGAGGAGGCCACTCTGGAAGAGGTGAGCGAAGAAGCTACAGATTCGGGTCGCTCTTTCTATCGTGGCCGGAATGGAAAATCCCGTTTTCGCTAAAACCCACCCTTAGACCCTCAAAAAAACGGACCCATGAAATATTCTATAAGCATTGCCAGTCTCTTATTTGTTGCATCCTCCTTTCTTTATGGCGAGAAGGCTGCCGAGGAGACGGCTTTTCCCGCCTTGCGGCCAGCAATCAAAGAGGCCCTGAGCGAAGGCGAAACCATCCGCTTTGATGATGACCGTATTCTGATTAGTTTCGCTTACCGTGGATTTCCCTCGGGTGCCAGTGGCCGAATGGCCGTTGAATCTCTGCAAATGGAAGTCTACGAGGTGCTTAGTTGGCGCTCCAACAAAGGTCGCCATGTTCGCGAAATCAGTGCTTCCCTCCGGGCTCAGGGTGTCGCCACCACGAGTATCAACGTTCGAGCCTCCGATCATGAGCAACAACTTCAAATTTTGGAAGTTCTTGCCAAGGCAATGCGTATGATTGAGCGTGCCGATCAGATTCGCGACGATATTTTGGCGCAATACGGAAATGCTCCTTTCTCCCTCGACAATATAGAGATTGAATTAGGAGAAGTGTATTTCTATCCATCCCGCAAGAAGATTCCGGCAGTTCTTGACTTGGACTTTTCCAACGAGATTTACGCTCTGATGATTGGTAATGGGGTTCGCCTAAACCCTCAAACTTTACCGGTAGTCTACTATTCACTTGCCCGCTTCCCGCAGTATGCCAAGGAATTTTCGGCAATTCCCGAAGATTATGGGAGTTTCCTCTCTAACCTTGCCGAGAGGCTTGAAAAGGAGAAAGACCCTGAGGACGATGAGGAAAACGACGGGCAAGATGCCGAAGAAGAGGAAGAAGCCGAATCTGAAGAAGCTGAAAGCTGATATTCAAACGGTCCTCCGGATCTCTTTGAAAGACTCCCCTTCGTGAGGGGGAGTTTTTCTTTTTTTCTCGTTTACCGCCAGGAAGTTTCCTCTAGCGAGGCCATTTTGGCCAAAATCGAAAAATTCTTTTTTTTCTTCTTGCCTAGGAGCAAGCGATTCTTCATTTTCATCCTTTTTCTCTAAAACAGCAATTCAACAATTTCACTACAACCCAGCATTTCATGCCCACTATTAACCAACTGGTTCGCAAAGGCCGCCGTTTGATCAAGGCCAAAACGAAATCACCTGCCCTCGACAAAAATCCATTTCGCCGGGGAGTTTGCGTGCAGGTAATGACCCGTACGCCAAAAAAACCGAATTCGGCAATTCGTAAAGTTACCAAGGTGCGTTTGACCAATGGCACGGAGGTCATCGCCTACATCCCTGATGAAGGTCATAACCTTCAGGAACACAGTATTGTGCTGGTTCGTGGTGGTCGGGTTAAAGATTTGCCGGGTGTCCGCTATCACGTTGTTCGTGGAGCCCTTGACGCCATGGGAGTCGAAAAACGTCGCCGCAGTCGTTCAAAATACGGGGTAAAACGCCCTAAGGATAAGAAATAATTTTTACTTTTAGAAACCATGTCTCGTCGTCGCAAAGCCGTTAAAAGGGAAATCATTCCCGATCCCCGCTACAATAGCACCTTGGTCACCCAATTGGTGAACATCATCATGGTCGATGGAAAGAAGTCCACCGCCCAGAAAATCGTTTATGGTGCGTTCGAGCGCGTCAGCGAAAAACTCGGAAAAGGTGATCCTATCGATCTTCTGCTCGGTGCTCTGGAAAATGTCCGTCCTCGTTTGGAAGTCAAAAGCCGCCGGGTTGGTGGGGCTACCTACCAGGTTCCTGTCGAGGTGCCTTTCGAGCGTCAACAAAGTGTCGCCTTTCGCTGGATGGTGGCTTCCGCCAAGGGCCGGAAGGGAATTGCCATGAACGAATCCCTGGCCACCGAAATCATCGATGCCTACAACAACACCGGCGCCGTCGTAAAAAAGAAGGAAGATACCCATCGTATGGCCCAAGCCAACCGTGCCTTCGCCCATCTTCGCTGGTAATTTCAAATTTAATTTCCCATGTCCCAAGCCGAAAAACACGAAATCTCAACCGCCAATGCCAAGGAGCGCAAATTCCCGATGGAATTTACCCGAAATATCGGGATTGCCGCCCATATTGATGCTGGAAAAACCACGACCACGGAGCGAATTCTCTACTACACGGGGGTTGTTCATAAAATTGGTGAAGTACACGATGGTAACGCGGTAACCGATTGGATGGAGCAGGAGCGTGAGCGCGGCATTACTATCCAATCAGCGGCCATTTCCTGTACCTGGACAAATGCCAGCGGTCCCTACGCCGACATTACCCATCAAGTCAATATTATCGACACCCCTGGTCACGTTGATTTCACTGCCGAAGTGGAACGTTCCCTCCGCGTCCTTGACGGTGCGGTGGCCGTATTTTGTGCAGTTGCCGGGGTTCAACCCCAGTCCGAAACGGTTTGGCGCCAGGCTGACAAATACAATGTTCCCCGGATAGCGTTTATCAACAAAATGGACCGAACCGGGGCTGATTTTGCTGGTGCGGTAAGCGACATGCGGGAAAAACTGGGGGCCAACGCGCATCCTCTCTATTTGCCTATCGGTGCCGAAGAAAATTTCAAAGGACTGATCGACTTGGTCGTGATGAAGGCATATCTCTACGATGAAACCGATCCTCTGGGAGTGAAGTATGACATCGTCGACATTCCTGAAGAGTATAAAGCTGATGCGGAAGCTCACCGGGAAGCCCTGCTGGAAGCCGTTTCCGATTACGATGATGTCATTGCCGAGAAATTTCTTGGCGGTGAGGACATCGGCGAAAACGAACTCAAGCAAGCCATCCGTAAGGCCACTATTTCTTTGGAGTTTGTGGGTGTTGTCCCAGGGTCAGCTTTCAAAAACAAAGGGGTGCAACGACTTCTTGATGCCGTTATCAACTATCTGCCGGCGCCAACCGATGTTCCTCCCGTCAAAGGGCAAAACGATGAGGCTGAGGCCATTGAGTTTACCCCGAAAGATGAGGGTGGTACGGCAGCTTTGGCTTTCAAGTTGATGACTGATCCCTATGTTGGAAAATTGGTTTTTATTCGGGTATACACCGGAACTCTGCGCAAGGGCGATACTCTGTGGAATCCCCGGACCCGCCGTAAAGAGCGCGTCAGCCGCTTGATGATCATGAAATCGAATGCCCGGGAAGACGTCGACGTCGTTTACGCTGGGGATATTTGTGCCGTCATCGGGGTCAAGGGAGTGGTTACCGGAGATACTTTGTGTTCCGAGGATTTCAACGTTGCTTTGGAGCCACCTTCATTCCCCGAACCGGTCATCTCCATGTCCGTAGAGCCCAAGACCAAGGCTGACCAGGAGAAGATGTCTCTCGGGCTACAGCGCCTGGCCGAGGAAGACCCAACTTTCCGTGTGACGACCGACGAGGAAACTGGTCAGACCATTATCGCCGGTATGGGAGAGCTTCATTTGGAAATTATCCGCGACCGTCTTTTCCGCGAATTCAAAGTTGAGGCGGATTCCGGAAAACCACAGATCGCTTATCGCGAAACCATTCGTGGTTCGGCCGATGCCGAAGGCAAATTCGTCCGTCAATCCGGTGGTAAAGGCCAGTATGGTCATGCCGTAATTAAAATTGAACCCCAGGAAATGGGTAAAGGCGTGGAAGTGGTCAGTGAAATTGTTGGCGGAGCTATTCCCAAGGAATTTATCAAACCGACCATCGATGGAATCCTCGAAGCTGCCAACAACGGTACCGTTGCCGGTTACCCGGTGATTGATTTCAAGGTGCGCATTGTTGACGGGTCCTTCCACGAAGTCGATTCCTCGGAAATGGCCTTTAAAATGGCGGGTATTTTCGCCTTCCGTGATGGCATGAAGAAAGCGCAACCTATTTTGCTGGAGCCCATCATGAAGGTGGAGGTCACCACTCCCGAAGAATCTCAGGGTGATGTCATGGGTGACCTTAACCGCCGTCGTGGGAAAATCCAAAGCATCGGCTCGAAGGGCAACGTCTGTCTGATTAACGCCGAGGTGCCTCTCGAAACCATGTTTGGGTACTCCACCGACGTACGTTCCCTCTCGAAGGGCCGTGCCAGCTATTCCATGGAGCCTTCACACTTTGAACAAGTGCCGGCCAACAACCTGGCTGAAATTGTCGCTTCCGCTTCCCGCGCTCCCGCACGAACCTGATCAACATTACAATCATTCATCATGAGCTCTCCCAAAATAAGAATTCGTCTCAAAGGCTTTGACTACCGCGTCATTGACCAGTCGGCGTCGGATATTGTTGATACCGCAAAAAGATCAGGCGCCCGCGTCTCCGGACCGGTCCCTCTTCCAACCCGGATCGAAAAATACACCATCAATCGTTCCCCCCACGTCGACAAGAAGTCGATGGATCAATTTGAAATCCGTACGCACAAACGCCTCATCGACATTGTTGAGCCCACCGCCCAAACTGTTGATGAGCTCAAAAAACTCAATTTGCCTGCTGGTGTAGATATCAGCATCAATGTGTAACCTTTAGCCCACAGAGTGCTTTGGCACTCACCATTAACCCTCTAATGTAGGTTTTGGAAAATGGGGGAAACCCCGCCTACCGCTTGGATTATGAAATTAGCACTGATAGGAAAAAAAATCGGAATGACTCAGGTATATGACGGCGAAAGCCGCCTCGTACCAGTCACCGTAATCGAAGCTGGACCTTGTCCGGTGACTCAAGTCAAGACCTCTGATCGCGACGGCTACAATGCCTTGCAGATTGGTTATACTTCCCGTAAGGAAAAAAATCTTTCCAATGGGGAGAAGGGTCACCTTAAGAAAAGCAAACAGGCTGGACTTGGATTTCTCAAAGAGGTTCGGCTCAAAGAACTGCCCGAGCAGAAGGAAGGCGACGTCCTTGATGTGTCTCTTTTTGCTGATGATGCCAAGGTCGATATTATCGGCGTTACCAAGGGGCGGGGCTTTCAAGGCGTAGTGAAACGCTTTAAGACCAAAGGTGGTCCTGCTTCCCATGGTTCGATGTTTCATCGACGGATCGGTTCCATCGGTCAATGTCAGTACCCGGGGCACGTAAACAAAAACCAAAAAATGCCCGGTCACATGGGTGGGGTACGTCGCACCGTGCAAAACCTTAAAGTCATCAAGGTCGACACGGAGAAAAATCTCATTCTGGTTCGCGGATGTATTCCTGGTGCCAATGGAGATTTGGTAATGGTACGCTCCGCCAAAAAAACCCGTAACGGCAAATCCTGATCGACGCGAAGGAGAACTTTACTATGAAACTTTCCGTATACAATTTTGACGGCAGCCAGGCTGAAGAAACTTCCTTTGAGAAGTTTCCCTCCTTTGAGGGGAAAAATGGCCTTCAAGCAACCAAAGAAGTCATCACCACTTACCAAGCCAACCTCCGCCAGGGCAATGCGAGTACCAAGACTCGTGCCGAAGTCCGCGGCGGAAGCAAAAAGCCCTATCGCCAAAAAGGCACGGGTAATGCCCGGCGGGGTAGCCAACGCAGCCCGATTCTCGTGGGTGGTGGTATTGTCTTCGGTCCCAAACCGCGTGACTACAGCAAGAAAATCAACCAAAAGGTAAAAAATCTCGCTCTGCGGAGAACCTTGTTTGACCGCGCCCAAGCTGGCGAAGTGTCGGTGATTAAAGAGCTTAAGGCCGAACAGCCCAAGACCAAAGTGATGGCCGAAGCTCTAGAGAAGATCAGCCCCAAGGGGTCAATTCTATTGATCGCCGATCAATTCAGCGACAATGCGATTCTCGCCCTCCGCAATATCGAACGGGTCTATTTGCAAGATGCCGCCAGTGTCAATGCTCTGGACCTGGCCCAATTCAAACACGTCCTTTTTACCGACAACGCCCTGCAGTTGGTTTTGCAGCGTAGCCAAGGAGAATAAGCGCCATGAAATCCCCTGACCAGATTATCAAATCACTCCGCCTTACGGAGAAATCAAACCGCCTTTCATCCGAGGTCAATCAATACACCTTTGAAGTATTCGACGACGCTGATCGCGTCTCCATCGGCCGTGCCGTGGAAAAAATCTTCAAAGTTGATGTCACTCGGGTCAACGTCCTACGGGTTAAGCCCAAGGTTTCCCGAAACCTCCGGACTGGTCGCGCAGGTCGCAAAAGCGGCTTCAAGAAAGCGATCGTTACGCTGAAGGCCGGAGACAAAATCGAAATCGTCTGATGACAATCAGCTCAAATCCTACTTATCATGGCTCTTAAGGAATATCGTCCCATTACACCCACCCAGCGCTTTTTGGTGCTGAATCCCCAGGAAAAACTCGAGAAGAAAAAACCCGAGCGCGGCCTGACCAAATCCAAGAAACGCAGCAGTGGCCGTAATGCCTATGGCCGCATCACTTCCCGTCGTCGGGGAGGTGGTCACAAGCGGAATCTGCGCAAAGTTGATTTTCGCCGCGACAAATTAGACATCCCGGCAAAGATTCAGTGCCTCGAATACGATCCCAACCGGTCCGCCAATTTAGCCCTTTTAGCTTATGCCGATGGTGAGAAACGCTACATTCTTGCCCCTCGCGGCCTTGGTGAAGGGGACTCGATTGTCACTTCCGAATCTTGCGATTTTAATCCTGGTAATGCCACCAGCCTTAGCCGGATCCCCCCCTCGACCAAGATTCACGCTGTCGAAATGCTCCCTGGAAAAGGGGCCCAGATGGTAAGAACTGCGGGGGCCGCCGCCACCCTGATTGGCGTTGACGGAGATAAGGCCACCATAAAGCTTCCCAGTGGAGAAATTCGGATAGTCAACTCCCGTTGCCGGGCAACTATCGGGGAAGTCGGTAACTCCGAACACAGCAATATCGTTCTTGGTAAAGCCGGACGTAATCGCTGGAAGGGTCGTCGTCCACGCGTTCGCGGGGTCGCCATGAATCCTGTTGATCACCCCATGGGTGGTGGTGAAGGTCGTACCTCCGGTGGTGGTCATCCCGTTTCGCCATGGGGGCAATTAGCCAAAGGCTTCCCGACCCGCCGTCGTTCCAAGACTTCCAATTCTCAAATCCTTGTTCGTCGTAACGGACGTAAAGTAAAATCCAAATAATATTTAAGTCATGCCTCGTTCCATCAAAAAAGGCTTTTTTATTGATCCTTCCCTCCAAGACAAAGTGGATGAAGCGGTCCGTAGCAACAGTCGCAAACCAATCAATACCTGGTCCCGCCGTTCCGTTATCACCCCCGACTTCGTTGGGTTGAACTTTAAGGTCCACAACGGAAAGTCATTCATCGATGTCCATGTTACCGAAAATATGGTCGGGCACAAACTCGGTGAGTTCTCTCTGACCCGGACCTTCAAAACCCACGGTTCCCACACCAAGAAATAATTTCCTTCGGATTTCCTTTCCTCAATGAAACTCATTTTTCAGATAGCAGAACCATTTCTCTCCTCCTACCGGGTAGAGGCCGTTCCGTCGGTCTGGAGGAAAGGGTTTCTGTCGATTCTTCTTTTGTTCTCCGGCTTCTCCTTTTTGCAGGCTGAGGCCAACTCCCGACCCCAATGGGTGGAGAGCCAACATGAGGACATTCAGACCGCTCAGGTTCTGGCCATTGAGGAATTGAGCGAAGCAGATGTGGTCATTTTTTCCGGCGGCTATGAAACCGGTTATCGGGCCGGAATGGTTGGCTCGATTGAACGTGAGGGTAGCATCTATGCCGAAGTTCTTATTGTGGAAGCGCGACCAAAAGTTATGGCCGCTGTTATTCGTGAACTTGAAGAAGGATACTCTATACAACCCGGCGATATTCTTCGCCCGAGGATAACCCGTTTTTAACCAATACTTTTTTAGAAAATCAATTATCATGGAAGTGCAAGCTCTCACCAAATATGTGCGTATGTCACCGAAAAAGGTACGCGAGGTCGCCCGGGAAATTCAGGGCAAGGCGGTCGCCGACGCGCAGGAACTCCTAACCTTTATTCCCCGGAAATCGGCTCGTCTGATCGCCAAGACTTTGCAGTCGGCGGTGGCGAATGCCGAGAATAACCAAAATCTCACGGCCGACTCCCTTCGGGTGAAGTCCGCCCTTATTGAGCAGGGCCCAGCTTTCCGCCGCTTTCGCGCCGGAGCTCGTGGTTCCGCTAAACCTATTCGTAAACGCACCAGTCACATTCGCATCATTTTAAGCGACTAATATCCAACTACCATGGGACAAAAAGTACATCCATTTGGCTTCCGCCTTCCTGTTCGCCGCAACTGGCTCTCCCGCTGGTATGCCGAGAAAAAAGATTTCGGTCTGCTGGTCCACGAGGACGAAATGATCCGGCGCAGTCTTCACGAAAAACTGAAATTCGCGGCGGTTCCGCGCATCCACATCGAGCGCGCCTCGAATCGGATCCGCGTGAAGATCTTTACCGCACGCCCGGGAATTGTAATCGGACGCAAGGGTGGCGAATTGGAAAAAATCAAAGAAGAACTCGCCAAGATGACTGGCAAGGAAGTCCTTCTGGACATCCAGGAAGTCAAGAAACCGGAACTCGATGCCCAATTGGTTGCTGAAAACGTGGCTTTACAGTTGGAGCGCCGGATTTCTTTCCGTCGGGCCACCAAAAAAACCGTCCAAGTCGCCTCCAGTCTCGGAGCCGATGGGGTCAAAATCCAAGTTTCCGGCCGTTTGGGCGGAGCTGATATTGCCCGTACCGAAATGCAAAGAGAGGGAAGCGTTCCCTTGCATACTCTTCGCGCTGACATCGACTACGGATTTGCTGAAGCCCGTACGGTTTACGGAATCATTGGAGTCAAAGCCTGGATCTACCGCAAAGAAGAAGAATAAGAACGACTCGCTAAAGTAATTTTCAACCAAGACCCATCATGCCTTTATTACCTGCCAGAACCAAGTTCCGCAAAGTCCACCGGGGTAGCCGGGCGGGCAATGCCAATCGCGGCAATTCCCTCGCCTTTGGCGATTACGGTATTCAAGCCCTCACCAGAGGGTGGATGACCGCCGCCCAGATCGAAGCCGCCCGTGTGGCCATTACC
Source organism: Opitutales bacterium (assembly GCA_022565335.1). GTDB lineage: Bacteria > Verrucomicrobiota > Verrucomicrobiia > Opitutales > T3Sed10-336 > JAIUMY01. The sequence goes on along the minus strand of JAIUMY010000010.1, from coordinate 16,547 downwards.
CGTAACATGAAGAGAAAAGGTAAAGTGTGGATCCGCGTTTTCCCACATAAGCCAATTACCAAAAAACCGGCCGAAACCCGTATGGGTAAAGGGAAGGGCGGAGTCGAATTTTGGGTTGCGGTGATCAAACCCGGAGCCGTTCTTTTCGAGGTTTCCGGGGTCTCTGCCACGGTGGCCCGGGAATCCCTTCGTTTGGCCGACACTAAATTGCCCATGCGCTGTCGCTTTATCAGCCGGGAAAATATTTAACGCCTAATCGAGACTCTTTATGAAAACTTCTGATCTACGCCAACTTTCCCTTGAGGAACTCCAACAAAAACTTCGCTCAACCCGCGAAGGACTTTTGGAGTCACGTCTTCGTAAACAATCCGGCCAATTGGAGCGGACTCACGAAATCAAACAAATGCGTCGGGATATTGCCCGGTTGCAAACCTTAATCAACGACCAATCCCGGAAAAGCGAATCCACCGCTTCCGCCTGAAACTTTCTATTGTCATGAGCGAAAACGCACGCAACACCCGTAAAACCTATATTGGCACCGTGGCCAGTGAATCCGGGGATAAATCCCTTAAAGTAGTTATCCCCTACAAAATCCCGCATCCCCGTTACGGCAAAATCATTAACCGCAAAACGGTCGTTCATGTCCATGACGAAAAAAATGAAGCCAAACGCGGAGACAAGGTCAAAATCATGGAAACCCGCCCCCTCAGCAAACTGAAACGTTTTCGGGTAACTGAAATCGTGGAAAAGGCACCGGTTGTTCCGGGCACCGGTGAAATCCTCACCGAAGTATAATTTGGGAACGACTCCGTCCCCGCAAAACCTTATTTTATCATGATACAATTACGAAGCAGTTTACGCATCGCCGACAACACCGGTGCCCGCCGGGCGATGATGATTCGCCGTTTGGGTCAATTAAAGAAAACCGCCGGCATCGGAGATATCATTGTTGCTCACGTCAAGGAAAGCACCACCGAAGCCTCCGTTAAAAAGGGCGAGGTTGTGCGTGCCGTGGTGGTACGGACCAAGGCCCCCATTCGCCGCGCCGATGGGAGCTACCTCCGCTTTGACAGCAATGCCGTGGTGATCCTTGACGCCAACAACAATCCCCGGGGAACCCGCATCTTCGGCCCCGTCGCGCGCGAATTGCGGGCGAAAAACTTTATGAAAATTATCTCACTCGCACCGGAGGTCTTGTAATATGCCCAAGCAAAACATCAAAAAAGGCGACATGGTTCGCGTCATCTGTGGTTCCCAACAAAATAAAGTGGGTAAAATTCTGCAAGTTTACCCTGCCAAACAACGTGCTTTGGTTGAGGGCGTCGGCATGATGAAGCGCCACACCCGCAAAAGCCAGGACAACCCGCAAGGTTCGATCGAGGAGCGCGAAGCTCCCATCCACCTCTCCAATTTGGCCAAAATCGAGGCCAAGGCTGCTAATAAAGAAGAGGCTTGATGTTTCTTTCTTGCCAAAGAACCTCCGTACACGCTAATCTCTCCGATTTTTTCCAAACCTTCTAGCTCTTCAACCGATCGGGTCGGAAATCCGGTCATTTACCAATGAGTACACCAGAATTCAAAAAACAGTATCAAGAACAGATCGCTCCCGCTCTTCTCAAAGAGCTCGGGTTGAAAAACCTGCACCAGGTTCCCGCCATCGAAAAAGTGGTTATCAACTCAGGCGTGTCCTCGGCTCACGATAAATCGGTGATGACCGACACCGTTAAAGATATCAGCGCTATCGCCGGACAAAAACCCATCGTGACCAAGGCGCGGAAAAGCATTTCCAACTTTAAGTTGCGACAAGGAATGCCCGTAGGCGTGAAGGTGACCCTTCGTGGAAACCAAATGTATGATTTCCTCTTCCGTATGATCAATGTCGCGCTGCCCGTGATTCGTGACTTCCGTGGAGTTTCCAGCAAATTGGATGGCAACGGGAACTACAATATTGGCATCGCCGACCATAGCATTTTCCCCGAAATCTCCCTCGACAATATCAAAAGAACCACCGGAATGGACATCACCATCGTCACTACGACCAAGGATGATGAGCAGGCCCGGCTTCTCCTTTCCAAATTCGGGATGCCCTTCCGTAAAAAAGAAACTGCCCAAGCTACCGCATAATCTACAATTTTATTTACCATGGCTAATAAAGCTTCCATTCAAAGAAATCTTAAACGCATCCGTTTGGCCGAGAAATACGCCGCCAAAAGGGCCGAACTCAAAGCGACCCTGGCCAGTGATGAAACCTCCGACGAGGAGTTTTTTGAGGCCCAGCGGAAATTGGCCAAGCTTCCCCGCAACTCCGCCCCGACCCGTATTCGCAACCGCTGTCTGGTCACTGGCCGACCCCGCGCCTACATGCGACGCTTCCGTCTCTCCCGTCTTACTTTCCGTGAGTTGGCCCTTTCCGGGAAAATCCCCGGAGTCACCAAATCCTCCTTCTAATCCCTTCGTTGGAAGTACGGATATCATTCAACGAATCCCATCTAATTTTTTAAAACTATGGATCCGATCAGCGACTTTTTAACTGTTATTCGCAATGCCAGCCGCGCTGGCAAGCCGACCTGTGCCGTTCAGCACTCCAAAATGAAAGAGGCCATCGCCCGCATTCTCAAAGAAGAAGGCTATATCCTCAAGTTTGAGGATGGAAAGGACGAACGCGGCCACAAAACGTTGGTTTTGAGTCTGAAATACGCCGACAAAACGGCCGTTATTCACGGCATAAAGCGGGTCAGCAAACCTGGTTTGCGCACTTATTTTCACTGGAACGAAATCCCCCGCACACTAGGTGGTCTGGGCATCGGTATCCTCACCACTTCCAAAGGCCTGATGAACGACCGCGAAGCCCGGCGCCAGCGCCTGGGCGGAGAATTGGTCTGTTCCGTCTGGTAATTTTAAAGGAGACAATACAATGAGTAGAATTGGAAAACTTCCAGTTGCCGTCCCCGGCAACGTCAAAATCACAATCGACGGAAATACCGTCGCCGTTGAAGGTCCCAAAGGAAAACTTTCAGAAACCTTCAAAGAGGTGAAAATCGCCCTCGACGACAACCAGCTAACCGTGGAACCGCTCTCCAACAGCCGTTTTTCCAAGGCCATGTATGGTACTGCCCGCTCTATCATCGCCAATATGGTGCAAGGGGTGTCCGAGGGATTTGTCAAGAATGTCGAAATCCACGGGGTGGGCTTCCGGGCTGCACTGAATGGCCGCAATCTCAACATGAATCTGGGGTATTCCCATCCTATCGATTATGAGATTCCCGAAGGTGTTACCGTGACCCTCGACGGCAATACCAAAATCAAAATCGAAAGCCACAGCAAACAGAAAGTTGGTGCCGTGGCCGCCGCGCTGAAACGGTTTTATCCGCCCGAGCCCTACAAAGGCAAAGGGGTACATATCATTGGTGAATTTGTCCGCCGCAAGGAAGGCAAGACGGTATCCTAATCCTCTAACTCTTTTATTCCATGAACATTATTGCCAAAAATTCCCTCCGCCAAAAGCGCCGCTGGCGCATTCGGAAAAAAGTACGCGGAACAGCGGAACGCCCACGCGTTGTCGTCCATTTCAGCAACAAACATATCTATGCGCAAGCGATTGACGATACCGCTGCCAAAACCCTGCTTTACGTAAGTTCTTTGGCTAAGGATCTGCGCGACGATAAAATCGGGCCCAACATAGCTGGTTCCGAAAAATTGGCCAAAGTCTTTGGCGAAAAAGCCAAATCCGCCGGACTGTCCAAAATCACCTTCGACCGTGCCGGTCGCCGCTATCATGGAAAAGTCAAAACCTTTGCCGATGAACTCCGCGCCGCTGGCCTGGAATTTTAATAGAAATTACTATGAGCTCCTTTACTGCCAATAAAAACTCCCGCCGGAATTCTCCCAAAGTCGAGGAACCGGAAAGCGAATTCGTCGAAAAAGTCGTCCACATCAACCGTTCCTCAAAGGTGGTTCGCGGTGGTCGCCGCTTCAGCTTCTCCTCTCTGGTCGTGACCGGTGACCAAAAAGGTCAGGTCGGGGTCGGCTACGGAAAAGCCAATGAAGTGCCTGAGGCCATTCGCAAAAGCAGCGAACGCGCCCGCAAAAATCTCGAGCCGATCCAACTCCGCGGTGATACCATCCCGCACGAGGTCATCGGCGAAGCGGATGGAGGCCGGGTGCTCCTTCGGCCGGCCAGTACCGGTACCGGCGTTATCGCCGGCGGCGGCGTGCGCGCGGTGTTGGAATCTGTCGGTGTCAAAAACGTCCTTTCCAAGTCCCTCGGCTCCAATAATCACGGAGCCATGGTCAATGCGACCATGGACGCCCTGCGCCAGTTGCGTTCCGCGGAGACCATCCGTGCGATGCGGGCAACTCCCGAGGCCTGAATTCTCTTAATCTCAAACTAATATTTCCCATGCGTTTACACGAATTAAAAAATGTTCCCGGAGCAGTCAAACGGCGCAAGCGCGTTGGTTGCGGTGAGGGTAATGGCCGCGGCAAAACCTGTGGTCGTGGTGGCAAAGGTCAAACCGCTCGTTCCGGTGGCAGCATCCGCCCCGGTTTCGAAGGGGGACAAATGCCCCTATACCGGAAATTGCCTCATCGTGGTTTTAATAACCACAATTTCCGCACCGAATACAATGTGGTGAACCTCTCCGTCTTGGAAAACTTATCCGAGATGAGCGAGTTTGATGCTGATGTTTTTGCTAAAAATGGCATTGCTATCCGCAAAGGTCGTCCCCTGAAGGTTCTCGGCAACGGAGAAATCACCCGTGCCGTTACCGTTAAGGCCGACCGGTTCTCTACTTCGGCGAAGAAAAAGATTGAAGAAGCCGGCGGTAAAGTGATCGAACTTTGATCGCGCTGCGGTCTAATCCAATCCCCCCTCCATGCTATCTGCCTTTGTAAACTGTTTTAAAATCCCGGAACTCCGCCAGCGTATTCTTTTCACGCTGGCGCTGCTTTTTGTCGCCCGGGTCGGTGCCAACATCCCTTTGCCCGGTTTGGATCCTTCGGCGATTCAAGCCTTCTTCGCCGATCAAAGCGGCGATGGCATGGGGATCCTTGACCTCTACAATATGTTTACCGGCGGGGCCTTGATGCAGGCCGCGGTTTTTGCTCTCGGCATTATGCCCTATATCTCCGCCGCCATTATCATGCAATTGATGACCGCGGTAGTGCCGACCTTGTCGCGCCTACAGCGGGAAGGGGACGTGGGCCGTCAGAAAATTACCCAGTACACCCGCTATGGCACGGTCGCTATTTGTTTGGTTCAGTCAGTCCTTCTCGTTCTGGCCATGCAAAATCCGGAAAGGCTCTTCCCGGGGTTTCAAGTGGCCAACTACGGACCTATTGTGATCGATGGGGGTATTGCCTTTTTGATCACCTCGGTAATCTTCCTCACCAGCGGAACGGTACTGCTTATGTGGCTGGGCGAACAGATCACCCAACGCGGTATTGGTAACGGGATTTCCCTGCTCATCATGGTCAGCATTATTGCCGACCTTCCGGGAGCCCTAGGGGCCACCTATCAACTTTTTCTCGGACCCATCGGAGACCGTCTCAATCCGGGCATCTTTATTCTGATGCTGGCCCTGCTGATCATCGTCGTTGCGGCCATTGTCGCGGTCACCCAGGCCCAGCGAAAAATCCCCGTCCACTACGCCAAAAGGGTCGTCGGACGGAAGGTGTATGGTGGACAGAGTTCCTTCATGCCCCTCAAGGTGAACTACTCCGGAGTTATGCCGGTTATTTTCGCCCATGCGATTTTGCTCTTTCCTCAGCAGGTTTTCGGGCAATTGGGCGCGGCCATGGATTGGGGCTTCCTCATGCGCTTTGCTGATGGTATCACCCACGGGTCCTGGGCCTACTACCTTATTATGGGCACCCTGATTCTGGTTTTCAGTTATTTCTGGGTATCCATTATGTTCAAACCTATCCAAATTGCTGATGACTTGAAGAAGTACGGGGGCTACGTTCCCGGGGTTCGTCCCGGCGAACCCACGGCCAAGTATTTGGACTTCATCATGACCCGTCTCACCTTGGCAGGGGCCATTTTCCTGACCATTGTTGCCGTTTTTCCGGATTTCCTTCTCCACACTTTCAACGTACCTTTCCGTATCGCCATTTTCTTTGGGGGTACCGGAATGCTCATTACGGTTGGGGTTATTCTTCTGACCATGCAACAGGTGGAATCCTACCTCTTGCAACGGCATTATGATGGTTTCCTCAAAAAGGGCCGAATCCGCGGAAAGACTCCGCGCAAGCTGGCCCACCAAATGATCGATCGAGGGGAAATGAAGAATCTCTCCATCCTGTGGGGTGTTCTTCTCCTGCTCTTTGCCATCGGAATCATCGCTTGGATTCTACAGCGAATCTAAGTGCGTTGCCATGATGGTAGATGCATCACCCGGGGCTTCCCAAGATGCTCCAAAGCGTTCGGCCCGCTTGGTTCTGATCGGCCCCCCGGGGGCAGGGAAGGGCACCTTGGCCGAAAACCTTTGTTCTTTCTCATTTGACCATATTTCTTCCGGTGAAATATTCCGCGGACACGTCCGCAATCAGACCTCCCTTGGGCAGCGTTTGGAAAAAAGTCTGGCCGATGGCCAATTGGTTTCCGACGATTTGACGTTGGAAACGATGAAAAAGTGGTTTTGGTCGCGAAAGCCAAATCAAGGTTTTCTTTTGGACGGTTTTCCCCGAACTCTACCGCAGGCCCGGGCTTTTGACGAGTGGTTGGAGAGCCGTTCCCTAAAACTGGACGCGGTCATCCATTTGTATCTTGAGGAAGACGCAGTGGTGGAACGAATTGCCCACCGGCGCGTTTGCCCCAAAGACGGCAGGGTTTATCATTTGCTTTATAACCCACCTGCTAAAGAAGGGATTTGTGATGATTGCGGAACGGAACTGATCCAACGGCCCGATGACCGCGAACCCATCATCCGGGAGCGTTTACGAATCTATCGGCAGAAAACCGAACCGGTCTTGGCCTACTACCGGGAACAGGGTATTCTTCTTACCCAGGATTCCGATAGGCACGCCGCCGAACTGGCCAAGACCGTGCAACAAAAACTTCAACCCTTTCTCGCCATCCGATGATCAACCTCAAGGATCCCAACGAGGTAAAGACCTTTCGCGAAGCCTGCCGCATCGCTGCAACGGTATTGCACCGGATGAAAGAAGCCGCCGAGGTGGGGATGAATACCCTCGATCTCGATCAGATCGGCCGGGAATGGATGGATAAGCTGGGTGCTCGTAGCGCTTGTTTTAACTACCGTGGAGGTGGTAACCAACCTTTCCCCTGCCACACCTGCATTTCTGTGAATGAAGAGGTTGTGCACGGCATTGGGACCCTGCAGCGCCAATTGCAACCAGGCGACTTGGTTTCTCTTGATGTTGTTGTCTGGTACGAAGGGTTTATCGGTGACAATGCGGCTACCATTTGCCTCGGAGAGCCTGATGAAGAGGCGATACGTCTTTTGGAAGTTACCGAAAAAGCTCTCCATCAAGCGATCGAAAAGGCCTGGCCAGGGAATCGGGTCGGGGTTCTATCCCAAACCGTCCAACGTTTTGTCGAAAAAAAAGGTTTTTCGGTAGTTCGGGATTTTGTCGGGCACGGAGTCGGCAAATCCATGCATGAGGAACCCCAAATTCCGAATTTTGGAAAAAAATCCGACGGGCCCCGGATTCGCTCCGGAATGGCGCTTGCTATCGAACCTATGGTCAATGCCGGAACCTGCCAAGTGGAGGTTCTGCCCGATAATTGGACCGTGGTCACTCGTGACCGCAAACGGTCCGCACACTTTGAACACACGGTCCTGGTTACCAAGGAAGGACCGGAAATTTTAACCATTCCGAAAATTTAATTTGCCAAACGCCGAAAAACCCTCTATTCCTGCTCGTTTTCCCATTTCCATACAATCCATTTTTTACTATGCCACGCTTACTCGGGGTTGATATACCCAACTACAAGAAAATTGAATACGCACTGCGATACATCTACGGTGTCGGACCCACTCGCGCCGCTCAGGTGGTTGCCGAAACCGGGATCGACCCTGACACTCGCGCAAAGGATTTGACGGAGGAGGATCTGAATAAGATCACCAACGCCATCAATGATCACAAATATGCCGTTGAAGGTGACCTTCGTCGTGAAACAGCCGCCAATTTGAAACGATTGCAAGCCATTAACTGCTATCGTGGGCTCCGCCATCGCCGTGGTCTCCCCGTTCGCGGTCAACGCACCAGCACCAACGCCCGTACCCGTAAAGGCTCCCGCCGCACGGTAGGGGTTATGAAGAAATAATCTATTTAGCTTTTTAAGCCATGTCTGAAGAACAAAACAAACCAGAAGACGTTAAGGAACCTGTTTCCTCCCCCGCACCGGCCAACGCCGAAGCTCCTGCCGAGGCCGCCGTCACCGACGCCGAGCCCAAGGAGGAAAAGAAAAAAGAAGTCACCGCGGCCGACCTCCTGCAAGAGGAAATTGGCGCGATCAAGGTTCGCAAAGCGAAGGGAAGTAAGAACGTCACCACTGGCATTGTTCATGTTCTGGCGACCTTTAACAATACCAAGGTTTCCATCTCCGACCAAAAGGGAAATACCATTTCCTGGTCGAGCTCCGGCAAGATGAATTTTCGCGGTTCCCGCAAATCTACCGCCTATGCTGCCCAAGTGGTGACCCGCGACGCGGCCCGTGCCGCGATGGCCCACGGCCTCAAGGAAGTTATCGTTAATGTCAAAGGTGCGGGAATGGGCCGGGACTCCGCAATCCGTGCCATCCAGGCCCTCGGCTTGGAAGTGTTGGCCATCAACGACGTCACGCCAATTCCGCACAACGGCTGCCGCGCTCCCAAGCGTCGCCGCGTTTAATCCTTTTAACCTCTCTTATTTCGATACATCATGGCTCGCTATACTGGACCAACCACTCGCCTCAGTCGCCGTTTCGGACAACCGATTTTCGGTGCCAACAAGTCTTTTGAGAAAAAGAACTACCCTCCCGGCATCCACGGCCCGCGTCGTCGCCGCAAAATGAGCGAATACGCTGTCGGCTTGAACGAAAAGCAAAAGCTGCGTTTTGCCTACGGCCTCACCGAAAAGCAGTTTCGCCGTACCTTCGAACAAGCCAAGCGGGAGCGTGGCGTTACTGGTGAGCGTTTCCTGGAATTGCTCGAACGTCGTCTTGATAACGTGATTTATCTTCTCGGTCTCGCCCGTAGCCGCAAGGCTGCCCGTCAATTTGTCAACCACGGGCACATCAAGGTAAACGGCCAGAAAGTGGATATTTCCAGTTTTGTTGTTTCTGAAGGTGACGAGATTGAAGTCCGCGATTCCACTTCGTCCCGCCAACTGGCTACCCGTTGCCTGGAGGAAACCCGGATGCGGGTTGTCCCCGCTTGGTTGACGGTGCAAGAGGATGCCCTCAAAGGCTCCGTGACCCGTCTGCCCACCCGCGAGGAAATTGAACCCATCGTCAACGAACAGCTGATCGTTGAGTTCTACAGTCGTTAATCCCTCCCTGAGGAACCTTTTTTAATCTCAAATAATTTATTACCATGCCTAAACGCCTCGGAAAATTTGAACTTCCCAACCGGCTCTCCAAGGTAGAGGAAACCGCCTCCGATACCTATGCCTGCTTCATCGCTGAACCGTTCGAAGCGGGTTATGGCCATACCATTGGAAATTCCTTCCGCCGCATTTTGCTTAGCTCTATCGAAGGCGCGGCCATCTCCTCGGTTAAGATCGAAGGCGTTCAACATGAGTTCCAAAGTGTCGAGGGGATATCGGAAGATGTGACCGACATTATCCTCAATCTGAAAAAGGTTCTTTTTATCGCGCATAAGCGTGAAACCATCCGCTTGATGATTGATGTCAACCGTGAGGGTGCGGTTACGGCTGCGGATATCCAGGCTGACTCCAATGTTGAAGTCGTTAACCCGGATCAAGTGATTTGCCACCTCAGTAAGCCGCGTGCTTTCCAGGCGGAACTCGAAATTCGCACCGGAAGAGGCTATTGCCCTGGAGATGATAACAAAAAAGCCGACCAAGCCATTGGCGTCATCCCTGTCGATTCCCTTTTCAGCCCGGTCCGTCACGTCAAATACTCTGTTGAGAATACCCGCGTCGGCCAAATCACTGATTACGACAAACTCATTCTCGAAATCACCACCGACGGACGAATTCTTCCTGACGAAGCTCTCAAACAATCTGCGGCTATCTTGCGCCATCACCTTGATGTGTTTGACCAAGTAAGCGACGAAACGCACGAGTTTGAACAAGAAGGAGGAGACGTTTCCGAGGAGCAAAACCGCCTCCGCCAGTTGCTCAACATGAGTGTGAACGAAATCGAACTCTCCGTCCGGGCCGCCAACTGCTTAAACAACGCCAACATCACCACCGTAGGTGAACTGGCCATGAAGTCCGAACAGGAGATGCTCAAATTCCGCAACTTTGGAAAGAAATCCCTCAACGAAATCAAAGATAAACTTGAGGAATTGGGTCTTTCCCTCGGTACCAAAATTGATGAGCGCCTGCTCGACACCAAGTCCGAAGCCTAATTTCACGAATACCATTTAATCATTATTTGCCATGCGTCACCTGAAGCATAAAAATCAACTGGGGGTTAAAAAAGAACACCGCCAGGCTCTCATCGCCAACTTAGCCTCGGCTCTCATCACCGAAGGCCGCATCCGGACCACCCTGAAAAAGGCCAAGGCTCTCCGTCCTTTTATCGAGAAAATTATCACCCTCGCCAAAAAAGGAACCCTGCACCACCGCCGTATTGCCATTTCCCGCGTTCGCGATGTGCATGCCATCAACCTCCTCTTCGATGAAAAGGCCGAGGATTTCAAAGGCCGCACCGGTGGTTACACCCGTATTTATAAACTTGGCAACCGTATCGGCGATGCCGCCGAAATGGCCCTCATCGAACTCGTTCCTGCCGAGGACGAAGGCTATGGCAAGCGCAATAAACGCGGTGGCGGCAAAAAAGCCTCTCCTGTAAAAGCCGAAGCTCCGGCCAAAGAAGAGTCCAAAGAATCTTCCGAACCCAAAGCCGAAGCCGCTGAGGAAAAGCCTGAAGCCGTTGAAGAGTCTAAGGAAGAAGCCAAGGCCGGAGAATCAGCCGCCGAAGCCCCCAAAACCTCCGAGGAAGCCGCCGAAACCTCCGAGGAAGTCGCAGACGACGAAAAAGAAAAGAAATAACTCCTTTTCGCAATTGCCAAAATCTTACCGGCCGGTCAGCACCCTCTGACCGGCCTTTTCATAGTCCCTCCAAACCGAAAAGAAAAACAGTAATTTTCCCCATTAAACCCAAAAAAAGCCTTGACCCTAAAGCCAAAAAAAGGGATTTTCTTCCTTTCTAACCCGTGGGGGTATAGCTCAGTTGGTTAGAGCGCATGCATGACACGCATGAGGTCACTGGTTCGACTCCAGTTACTCCCACCATTTCTCCTTTCTCAGTCGAAACCTTAATAGTGTCGAGGGAACTTTCCTGCCATATTGGAGCCTTCGCTTCTAACCGTCCTTATTTCCGGGTAATCCGGAAGGATGGTTCCGTCGCCAGGCCGCCGGGAAGCAATTCCCCCAATCTGATCGCTTTACTATCGAAAAAGCCCGGCCAGAGTCTCGGGGGAAGTTTGGGCTATCGCTACGTAATAGAATTCCCCATCGCACCAGCGGGCTGAGGAGAAGTCTCCGGATCGATCGTAATGAACTTCTCCAGGAGGGGTCGCTTGGGAAAGGGCGTCGCGTTTGATTACGTAGACGTGAGCCATGGGGCCTTCGGGGAGTCGGTAGCATACCATGGAAACGGGATGATTTTTGATGTGCACTTTACTGCACCCGGAGGCGACGGCCACTTGGAAAGATTCGGGAAGATCCCAGCCGGTGGGGGCGTTGCTGTCGGCAAGCCAGCGGATTTTTTCATCCAAATCGGATGAGATGAAATCCAGATCTCTATGGCCGCTGGTTTCCAGAGCAAAGGTGCCGTAAACAAATTCTTCGGCCGTTAGGGAACTGGTGGGACCGTCGGACTGAATGACCAAGAAGAGAGCCGCTGTCAGAATTACGGCGGCCGCAGCCGCAAAGGTTTGCTTCACGGACGGGAAGGACAGGATTTGAGGGGATTGCTGTTGTGCGTAGATTTTCTCCGGTAAATCCTCGGGCGCCGGAGATTCGTTGAAGGCCCGGCGAAAAACTTGGTCTTCCAAGATGGCTTGTTGATGCCATTCGTGAAGTTCCGGGTCTTTTTCCACGGCGGAAAGGGCCTCTTGGAACACCGGATCATCGGGATCATCGAACCCGTGTCGATAGGCGGAGAGAGTTTCCTTGACGAGTTGCTTATTCATTTTGGTCATTGGGATTTGATAGATTGGGGAAGGAGAGAAAATCGGACTGTTTTAATTTTTCGGTTATGCGGTCACGAAGCTGGGCCTTGGCTCTGTTCAGGCGGGACATGACAGTGCCAATGGGTAGATCGAGGATTTCGCTGATCTCCCGGTAAGAGACGTCCTCAAGGTAAAAGAGGGATAACGGGGCGCGGTAGTTTTCATCCATTTCATCCAAACAAGAGAGCAAAGTGTTGGAGTCAATTTGGTGGAGATACTTTTCCGGAATGGGATCCGGTAGGCGGTCGGGCAGTTCAGGTTCCTCCATAACCAGACGCTGTTTTTTTTGCTTTTGGCCCAGAAAGTCCCGATAGAGCGTGGTGAACAGCCAGGATTTGACTTTTCCGCGGTCGCGAATCTGGTGTTGTTTTTTTGCCCACGTGGCAAATGTTTGTTGAGTAAGGTCGGCAGCATCTTCCGGTGTTTTGGCTAGGCTAAAGGCAAAGCGGTAGAGAGGTTCATAATACTCATCCACCAGTTGTTGGAACTCTTTTGCTTTCAAGGGTAAGATAAGATTACACCGGTTTTATTCCCGGATAGCGGGAAATCCTGTACCCGCATCACTTTTCAGGAGGCTGCTCTGGGGGAGAATCTTTCGAAGGGGGCGGTTCGGGGCTATCAGGAATAGGCCCGGTGCCCTCTGGTGAGGAAGACTCCGGGTCCGCCGCCTCCTCGTTTTTTTCTTCGGGAACCGTATTGGCCGTTGTGGGGGAGGGGGTGGCTTCTTTTTCGGAAGAAGAAGGGCTTTTTGGTTTCTTGGGAGGCGGGGGTTCCTGGACCGGAGGCAGATGCAAACGGCCATCGGAATACTCTACCACGTAGCCTTCGGCGAGTAGCCACCGCAAATCGATAAGCATCGTTTTGAAGGCGGGATTCGCGGAAAGGGCTTTTTTCTCCTCTTCGGTTTCCGGAGTATTTTGGCCGAGATATTTCTCGGGCAGTTGGCTGGCATGGATTTCCGGGTTTTCCTCAAGGAAGCGAATTAAGCTTTGAATGGTTTCCGAGAAAATCTGGTTGGGTTGGCGGAGTTTGCGGCGAACCGCGCAGACAAAGGAGACCCCTTTGGAACCCTTCTTGTAGACATGGAATTGCTGGCGGCGGAATTTGGCCCGAAAAACATTGGCGATATCCATGGGGAAACGCTCCTGCCTGGAAAGAGCAAACTCAATGGATTTCTTGATGGGTTCCTCGGTAATGTCATCGAGTTTATTCCCCGGGATGCGGTGGGACCGAACTTTGCGGAAGACCAAGTCTCCTAAATTCTGCGTGAGACATTGCCGTACCTCATCCAGGGAAGTAAATTCCTTTGCTGAATCAGCGCCCAAACGGGCATGCAATTCTTCTCTTAGGGAATATTTCATTCCCTTTTTCATGCTTTCTACCCACGACTGAACCGACTCCTCGTCGCGTACGGTTTCCAGCTTCTGGCGGAATCTTTCGAAGTCCATTCCCGGCAGATGGGTGGCATGGTGGTCCCTTAGAAGTTGAGGGTATAGGTGATAGTTTGGTGGGCCAATGAGGTTTTTCGTCCATGGGCACCGGGAGACAAATTGAAAGTTGCCTTTGGGGGCTTCCAGCTCAATCTCCTCGGTCGTGAAAAACTTGTCCAAATGTTTGGCCATGACATGCTCAATAGCCGCATCCTCTGAAAGGAACGGCGTCTCATCAGGAACGGCCAGGAAAAGCCCGTAATCGGAATCGGGAAAGGGTTTTAGGAAAAACTCGTGCCGCTCGGGTTTGGAAAGCACCAAGTGGGCGAGCTCGAAAAGTTCGTAGGTTTGGTAGGTCTCCCGCATCGCCTTGGCGAGGGCCTGGAAGACTTTTTCGGTGGGGTGTACCTGAATTTCCAAAGCGGGGCGGAAAGGCTTTGGACGCATCTCCCGGCGCGGGGCTTCGCGATCTTTGCTGCGGGGCGGGCGGCGATCTTGGCGCGGGCCTCCCTTGGCAGGGGGGCGCCCGGAGGATCGCTTGCGTTCGCCCGACCGTGGTGCATGGTCAGTCGCTTTACGCTCACTGGTCCAGTCGGGTCCAAATTGGAGATTTTGCAGGTTACTGAGTTCCGACTGGGTCAGCTTTTTGTTTTTGTCGGCGGGAGTTTCGGCCATAATAAAGCTCTCCTTTATAAGGGAATACCAGATGAAAACAAACCCTTTTCGGAGGGTTTGAAAAATTACCGGATTTTTCTTGCACTTGGGTTAGTGAACGCTCATTTTTACCCTTTATCCAATTTTCATCATGCCTAGAGATACCATCATTTTAGAATGCACGGAAGCGAAGAAAGAAGGGAAACCAGTTTCCCGCTATATGTCTTCGCGCAACAAGAAAACCCAAACTGAACGGGTGGAGAAGAAGAAGTACAATCGGAATCTCCGCCGTCACACCATTCATCGGGAGATTAAATAGACTCTCCCGCAGGAGTATTTTCAAAACGCCGCCTTCATGAGCGGCGTTTTTTTGTTGGAAGGGTTGAGTTGGAAAGGATGGAGTGTGGTCGAGACAACTAAGCGATGGGTCGGGCTCTAAGCTCTCGCTGATGAGGCGGGAAAACAGGCCAAGCCGTGACGGCCGGTGAATCTCTTTTTAGAGCCAAAGTCCAATCTTATACGAGCCACTGGAGAAGCCCGGGAAACCGAAGAGTCCACCTGTATAAAAGGGTCGAAAGCTTGATCTCTTCGATAGCTATGCGAAAACCCGCGTTAATGGTGGGGCTTTAGCTAAGCTCAGCGAAGAACTTCTTCACTTTCCGGGTCGAAGAGCTGGGCCTTGGTCAGGTCGAAGTTGATTTTGATCGATGAGTTGATCGCAAACTTGTCTGAACTGTTCACTCTGGCGGTGAAGGAGTGTGCGCCGGAGTCGAGGTAGAGATAGGTTTCCGATCCCATAGGCTCAGAGATCTCTACCCGGGCCTCTACGGTGGTTTCAGGGTTGGGGTTGGTCACCGTAAGCAAATCGTTGATTTCCTCGGCCCGAATACCAAAAACGATTTTACGGTCTATGTAGTCGGCCCCCCGGCGGCTCAGGATTTCATTGAGCGTGAAAGTAATTGGTTTGTTCTCAGGATTATCTTCAATGAAAACAACTTTGCCGTCCTTTTTGCGAAGCGTACCGTGAAGGAAGTTCATGGGGGGAGTGCCAATAAAACCAGCCACAAACATGTTTGCCGGGGTATCGTAAATGGTCAGTGGATCGGCCACCTGCATGATATTTCCATCTTTCATCACGCAGATGCGGTCGCCCATGGTCATGGCCTCAATTTGGTCATGGGTGACATAGATCATGGTGGTGGCGAGACGGGCATGAAGCTTGGAAATTTCCGTCCTCATGCCAACTCGCATTTTGGCGTCCAAATTGGAGAGGGGTTCGTCGAAGAGGAAAACCTTGGGTTTGCGGACAATGGCTCTGCCGACCGCGACCCGTTGGCGCTGTCCTCCGCTGAGGGCCTTGGGCTTGCGTTCCAGGAGTTCGGTAATGCCAAGAATCTTCGCCGCGTCTTGGACCCGTTGGTGGATCTCCGGCTTGGGGTATTTTTTTAGTTTGAGCCCAAAAGCCATATTCTCATAAACCGACATGTGGGGATAGAGGGCGTAGTTTTGAAAAACCATGGCAATGTCACGGTCTTTCGGCAAAATGGTATTGATAACCCTGTCGCCGATGGTGATGGACCCGTCAGAGATTTCTTCCAATCCGGCAATCATGCGCAAGGTGGTGGATTTTCCGCAGCCCGAGGGCCCAACCAAAACCATAAATTCCCGGTCTTGTATCTCGAGATTGATCTCGTTGACGGCCCGTACCGGTTGATTTTTACCATCGCGGTAATCTTTGATGAGATTGGAAAGGGTGACTTTAGCCATGAGTTTGGGTAGTGAAAAAAAGGAAAAAGTTATTTAGAGGTTTGGGCACTTATTTGTAAACCCCTATTTTCCCAATTCTGGATTGGAAGGGGGGGCTCTTGCGCCCCTCTTTCACAGAGAATGGTTACGTCGTTAGGGTTCGGTCCAAGCCTGGGTGGGGAATGCTTGTGTGTGAGTAGGGTGTTTCCGTGGCCTCCGGAGTGTTGCGCTCAGGGCGCAAGGCCCCCGTTAGGTTTTTTAGCCCCACGCGCGGACCTTGCTTCCCTGCGCGGAGTGATGAGCGCCAGGGACGTAAAGCCCCCCCCACAACACCGCGAGGCCGCTT
>JAIUMY010000009.1 GCA_022565335.1 Opitutales bacterium | reverse complement strand
GATTTGTCGGCGTTTGTGAAGATTTACAAGCAACAGGTGAGCATTTGGTACAATGCCAATCATGACCGGTATGGACCGCTATGGAGTGACCGTTTTAAGAGTGTGCTGGTACAGGGGAGCGGGACGGCTTTGTTGGTGATGGCGGCGTATATTGATTTGAATCCGGGGCGGGGGGGCTTTGGGTAGGATCCTCGCGATTATGCTTTTAGTGGGTACGGGGAAGGGGAGAAGGAGGGGGAGCCACAGGCACGGTTGGTGGACATTTTGCGGGGATTACGAGGGGATGAATGGGGTAAAGAGGTTTTGCGGGAGTATCGGTTGCTGCTACTGGGGCAGTCCGGGGGAGATGGGGCGAAGGAGGAAATGGCTCAGATTTTGGCCCAGCGCCAAAGGGATGGGGTGGAGAAACCAAAAGGGTGGCGCTTATTTTGTGCTTTTTCGGATGGTCTTGTTCTGGGGACGAAGACTTTTGTCGGGAAATGGGTTAAGGGATTTCAGGAATTTGGCAAATCAGGACCGCCGGAACTTTACCGGGACCTTTTTTCGGGGCAAAAAAAATGCCGCCGCAGTAAAGGAGGGTAGTCTGAGGGATTGGGCGGTTATCCTATGCGGGAAATTTGAAAAGACCAACCGTGGTGGTGGTAGAGGTTTTGATTTTTTTGCAAGAAAAGCTGGATTGAATGGAGTATCTTTGTCACTAAGTAGTGTATGAATGTTCACGAGGCTTTGCAGAAATATTTTGGCTTTGGGCAGTTTTTGGAAGCTCAGCAGGAAATTGTGGAATCAATTTTGAATGGGCGGGATACTTTGGTGGTTAAGCCGACCGGGGGAGGAAAATCGCTTTGCTATCAACTTCCGGCGCTAATCAAAGAGGGGGTGACAATGGTGGTCTCGCCTTTGATTGCCTTGATGAAAGACCAGGTGGATGCCTTGGATCAGAAAAACATCCCGGCGACATTCATCAACAGTACCCTCAGTCAGGCGGAGTATCGGGAGCGGATCGAGGGTATGGAAGTCGGGCGCTACAAGTTGATTTATGTCGCTCCCGAGCGTTTTCGTGCGGAGGGGTTCATGCGGCGGATGCAAAATGTGCCGATTTCGTTTTTTGCGGTGGACGAGGCCCATTGTCTTTCGCAATGGGGGCATGATTTTCGTCCGGATTACTTGCGGTTGGGGAGGGCCTTGAAGGCTTTGGGGCATCCTCAGGTGGCGGCTTTCACGGCGACGGCGACACCGGAGGTGCGGGCGGATATTGAAACGCATCTGGAACTGCGGGATCCGCGGATTTTTGTGGCCGGGTTTTCCCGTCCGAATCTGAGCTTGCGGATAAATCAAGTGGGGGGTGAAGGGGAAAAAATGGAGCGAATTCTGGATCTGGTTCGAAAGAACCGGGTTGGCATTGTGTATTGTGCGACACGAAAGAAGGTGGAATCGGTTGCGGATCAATTGCGGGCGGAGAAAGTGCCTCTAGTTGCTTATCATGGAGGCATGGATGATAAGGCCCGGGAGGCGGCCCAAACGGAGTTTATGACTGGGAAGGCCGATGTAGCGGTAGCGACGAATGCTTTTGGTATGGGCATTGACCGGGCGGATATTCGTTTTGTGGTGCATTATCAGGTTCCGGGCAGTGTGGAAGCCTATTATCAGGAAGCGGGCCGCGCCGGGCGGGATGGGGAACCGGCGGTGTGTGAGTTGCTCTTCAATTTTGCGGACACCAAGGTGCAGGAATTTTTTATTGAAGGGTCCAACCCTTCGCTCACTCTTATTCAACAAGTGTATCGGGAGTTGCGGAATCTGCGGGATGAGGGGAATGAAGTTTTTTTATCCAATCAGGAGCTGATCGATAAATTTGAAAAAGGAACCAATCCGATGGCGGTAAATACCTCGTTGAGTGTTTTGGTACGTAATCGGATTATCGAGCGTTTTGATATTCCGGGAAAACGGATAAGAGGATCGCGCCTACTCAATCCTGACTTGGCCCCGGCGGATATTCCTCTGGACCGTGAGGCTTTGGAGGAAAAGGAGCGCCGTGACCGGTCGAAACTTCAGGCGATGATAAGTATGGCCTATTCGCGTGATTGTCGACAGGCGTGGATACGTTCCTATTTTGGCGAGCCGGATCCGGAGGAGTGTGGGAATTGTGACGCTTGCCGACGCTATGAAAGTCATCTTTTGAGGGATCCGACACCGGAGGAAAAGGAGATTCTCGTAAAGGCGTTGAGTGGGGTGGCACGCATGTGTAATCGAGTGGGACAGCATCAGTGGGAAGGGCGTTTTGGGCGGGGAAGGGTCGTGCAAATGCTCCTCGGCAGTCGTTCCCAGGAGATCATTTCAGCGGGGCTTGATCAATTGAGTACTTATGGGCTTTTGCGCAAAGAGGGGGCTAAATACGTTAATGAGCTTTTCCGGGAAATGGAGGAGTCCGGATTGATCGAGGTGGCCCAAGGACGTTTTCCTTTGCTGTTTTTGACAGAAAAAGGGCATCGGGCGATGACGGGTGCGGAGGAAGTGCGCTTGAGTTGGCCCAGTAGGCAGAAGAAGACAAAGAAAGTCCCTTCCGAGGCTTTCGCTTTGTCGGCGGACGGAACTGAACAGCCGCCGTCGCAGGAGGAGGACGAATTATTTGATCGGCTCAAGGAAGTCCGAAAGGAAATCGCGAGGGAGCAAAACGTGCCGGTCTATGTGGTCTTTACTAATCAGACTCTAAGGGAATTGGCCCGGAATCGTCCCCGTACCAAGGAAGATGCCATCGGTCTGCCGGGTATAGGACCGGCTAAGGCGGCGCGGTTTCTGAATCAATTTATTGAGGAAATGCACGGATAGGGTGAACTTTCTCTTTCTTCCAGGGTCGACTCGTTATAGATTTTTTTATTTATGCCCCCCAAACCATATTTTTCTTTTTTTCTTTGTTTGTTTCTCGCCGCGAGTCTTTGGGGCGATCCTCCCTTGACGAACAACACTTGGCTGCCGGTTCAGGATAACGTTCAGGAGAAGGTGGAATTCAGTCAGGCTTTTCTTAATCGCGAACACCCACGTTTGTTCTTTCGTCAGGAAGATATTCCTGAACTTCGGGCAAGAGCTGAGCGTTCGCCGTTCAAGGAGATGATCCCTGTCATGGAAACCCTGGCCAATTGGGACTTTGAAGAGAGTAATGGCTATGATCAGGGAACCCTCGCGAGAGTTCGGGCATTTTTATACGTTTTAACGGGGGATCAGGTATGGGCGGATCGCGCTCGAGAGGCAGTGGAAAACCTCCGGCGTGCGGAAGGCCGTCACGCGGTGTGGTATTCCAACAATAACCGGCAATTGAATTTGACGCAGGGCTCCTACAGTGTGGCGATTGCCTATGATTGGTGCTACCATGCGTGGCCAGAGGAATACCGGCGGGAGATTTCCCTGGAGTTAAGTCGGCAGGGGCGTATGCAATTGCACGACTGGGGGCGGGGCTTTCCCAGTCGTGGTTGGGCGAATAACTGGCGGGGGATTCGTTTTGCCGGGGCTGGAATTGCCTTTCTCGCTTCGGATGAGCCGATTGTTGAGGTGGCGGATATGATTGATCTGCCGAAAGATCCAATGAATCCTTTCCACGAGAGTCCGGGGCTCGATCCGCGATGGTTTCAGGCGTCTTACGACAACCTGGCAGGGTATTTCACCTCTGCGTTGACGGCGGAACCGGGAGGACGCGGAGTCAATGCCGAAGGGCAGGGGTATATGATGTATCCCTGGCGTTTGGTTGCTCCATTTTTAATAGCGGCGGAGAACAATCTGCAAGTGGACATCCGTAAAGATGTGCCCGCTACCCGTTTCAATCTTTGGCAAATTGCCTACAATGCGGTCAAAATTCCTTCCTCAAATTCGGAGTTTTTCCCGGAAAAACGGAATTACGGCGTGAAACTCGATTTTACCAACGACAATCCCTACTATGTCGAAAGAGGGGAGATGGCCTTGGCTTTTCCTTATACCGACCCTGAATTTTTGGCCGGGTATCGTTGGCATTGGGATCAGTTCTTTGGTGCCGATGGAGCACAGCTTTATGGAGTAGAGGCGGCGGGGACGGTTTGGGCTTACCTTTTCTACCCTGAAGAGGTCGAATCGGTTCATCCGGATGAAGATTGGGGATTAGGGTATCTTGATGCTCCGACGGGCACGGTTTTCCTGCGGAACAGCTTTGATGGAGACAGGGACGTGCTGGTGGGCTTAACGGCGCGCCAACGGGGGGTTCTGCGACAAACCCATTTTGGGGCGGATATTGGGAGTTTACGAATTGTTGGTGAGGGCGGATTTTTTACAACGGGGGCTGGCCGAACAACGGACCAAGAGGGGCAAAGCATCGTGGTAAACGAGGCTTCCTTGGCCGAGGGCGTGAGTGCCAGGAGTTCAGGGGAATTGGAATTTGTACGAATCCTTGAAGATGGTAGTGGTTCTGTTTCGCTAAAGGGCTCTTCCGCTGAGGTAGAGGGGCATCAACGAATGCTGATGGCTGATTTTTCACCCGACGCCGGAGAGGGGCTGAGTGCGTTTATGTTAGTGGCGGACGATTCTGAGAACGGGGATCTTTGGCAGTTGAATATTCCCGAGATGAATGAGCTTGAGGTGGGGCCTCGAAACTTCACAATCACAGCTCCCGGTGGAGCTCGTTTGCAGGGTTTGGTTCATTATCCGGCGAATCCCCAGCTGGAAGTCACGACCTACGAGCGTGCCGGAGGGATTCGTTTCAATGGGGAAGAATATGCGAAGAACCATCGCTTGCTGTTACGCGGATCCAATGGGGAGACTAGATTTTTAGTTAGTTTTCAGTTGTTGGCCAAAGGTGCTGAGCGGGCTGAAGAAGAGTTGGAACGGACTGATCCGCAACCCATTTTTCGGGTGGGGCAACGCCGGTATGCGGTCATGGAAGATCGGATTTTGGTATCTGATTGGGAGACGGAAATTTCGGTGCAAGCGGAGGTCGTTCCGGCAGGTGCGGGACGAGTATTGGGGGAACAGGGGACTGTCCAGCCCGGAGAAAAAGTGGAATGGACTGCGGAAGCGGCTCCGGGCTATCGCTTTGTTCGTTGGGAAAGCCCTCGACCCGCAATCGGACAGCCGCTGGGAGAACATGCCGAGGTGTCTTTTCTGGCGGCGGACAAAACTATGGCCAGAGCGATTTTCGAGAGAGAATAAGTGGTGTAATCCTCAGTTCTCCGTGGGTCGTTGGCATTTGACCACGTTCTTGTGTTTTAGACTCCTGGCCCTTGACTATTGACGGTATGGGGTGCTGCGGGGTGGTTTTTTTCTTCTATTGTTGCGACACAGGGTTTGGGTAGGTAAGTTTAGGTATGTTTTGTGTTATTAGGAAA
The DNA here is from genome assembly GCA_022565335.1 of Opitutales bacterium. Lineage (GTDB taxonomy): Bacteria > Verrucomicrobiota > Verrucomicrobiia > Opitutales > T3Sed10-336 > JAIUMY01. Next base: position 48,745 of record JAIUMY010000009.1, on the reverse strand, counting down.
GTCTCGGCCAATTCATTGTTGTATGTTTTTCTTTTGGTGGTCGCTATCGGCTTGGGGGCATGTTCTTCGGATGATTCCACTCCTGAGGGAATTGACGAGGTGGCGGACGAGGAAGGATTTTCTGAACGGCATGACGAGGAAGTGGGAACCATGAATGATTCAGATGAAGTGGAGGTGGCGAATGTTGGCTCCGAAGAGAAGGGGACTTCCAATGATCGTGAAGTACCGGAGGCGGAAGAGCCTTCTGGGGAGGTCTTGGATGCTAAGGAAATACTGGAAAAAATGAAAGAATTGCAGCGGAATGCAGCATTTACCGAGGCTTGGCAAATGGGCCGCGATTTTCTTATGGCTCCGGAGGCGCGTCGGCAATCCGGAGCAATTGAAGAATTAACCGGGCAGTTGGGGATTCATCGTCGGCAGGCGCCTGAATTGCGCTTTGCTCTCAACCAGCTGGATGATCCCAGCCCTACCGTTCGCTCGGTGGCTTCGGATCAACTTTTGAACGGAGGTGAGACGGCCAGGATCCTTTTGCGGCAGGTGGTGCGAACGGAGGAAGCAAAAATGGCTCGACAGGCCGCCGAAATTTTGTTGCGCATGCGGGATGAGAAAGCCTCTCTTTCGTTGATGGAAAGGATTGAAGCGGAGCAGAATGTTTCTTTGGCAACGGAGCTAGGGGGAATTCTGTCGCGTTTTGTTCCTTTATGGGAAACAGAAGCGTTTGCCGAGGCGGGAGAGTTTTTTCAGAAGGAAAATCGAGCCGTTATTATTCCCGTAGCCAAGGCTATTATGGAGAAATTGGCGGAAAAGCCCGATGTGTCCAAAGGCGGTGCCGTAATCCCTTTCATCGCGTCCTACCTCCAGCAGATTGCGCAAAACTACGAGGAGCGGGAAGTTTTGGAAGAGGCGCTAGCGGTGGCGTTGCTTACGGAGCAAGAGGAAGTTATCGAAAGCTTTGCGGAGTTTCGGCTGTTGTTTCTTTTGGTCGATGATTTTGTCATTGGGGAAGATCCATTGCGAGGCGAATACAAGGAGAGTGGTTTAGGTGGGCAAGAACCGAGGATCCCTGGAGCCGTGGGCACTTGGGGGGCTGCCAGTGGTGATATGGAAGTTCGTGAAGCGACTCTTTCCCATGTGGGGCTGGAGAGTTCTGGTAACTCCATTGGGCATGATCGTTCTGGAGGAGGGTATACCGGGACGAATAGGGATCTGGAGCGTGCTCTTGGTGAAGGGCCAGAGGAAAAGGTAGTTTGGTTTGCGTCTTTGCACCGGGTTTCCGGTTTTACCAATGCCAACAATCGGAGTCATTGGAATTATAACTTAGGAGAGGGTACCTTTCGTTGGGGGATTTATGAACAGCAGTTACATGCTTTTGGGGAGAATCTAATGGAAGCGGAAGCGGGTGAGGATTACCTCTTTGTCGCGAAATTGGAAAAAAACGTGGATGGTTTGGATGACCGCTACGCGGTTTGGGTTTTTTCGCCCAATGAATGGGATGAAAGTGGGTTGGGCTCACCGAGCGCCACTGGGCAGAAAAGGTTTTGGGGGAATGAGGAGGCTATTGATCAATTGCGTTTTGATGTGCAGGGGGATAGCAATCATGATGAAATCGGCTACCTAGGACCCATTCGGGTTGCGGAGCGTTTGTTGGATTTAGGCTTGAATCTCCGGCTTGAGGATTAGTCTTTTGTTTCTTGTCTCAATTGCATAACAGCTGGGAGAAGGGGGAATTTTCCCCTTGTGGTGATTTTGTTGTTGGGGAAAATCAGGCATGCTTGAACAAGCCCTAAAGAAGAAAATTGATACCAAAACCAAACCCCTGGGGGCTTTGGGGAAGCTTGAAACTTTGGCTCGGCAGGTGGCCCTTATTCAGGGTACCAGTTCACCGGTTTTGCGGAAGCCTACGATCCTGGTGTTTGCGGGCGATCATGGCATTACGACCGAGGGGGTGAGTGCTTACCCGCAGGAAGTGACCGCCCAAATGGTGAAGAATTTTTTGGCAGGAGGCGCGGCGATCAATGTTTTTTGTACGCAAAATGAAATTGCCCTGAAAGTGATTGATGCGGGGGTAAAAGAAGATTTTTCCCCTCATCCAGCGCTTGTTTCGGCAAAGGTTGATTACGGGACCAAAAACTTCCGGCGCGGGCCCGCAATGACCAAAGGGCAAATGGAAGAGTCAATGGAGAAGGGACGGGAAATTCTCCGAAGGGTAGTGGCGGATGGTTGCAATGTGGTCGGTTTCGGGGAGATGGGCATTGGCAATACGTCTTCCGCATCGCTTATAATGAGCTTACTCGGAAAGTTTCCTTTGGAACAATGTGTGGGCCGAGGAACAGGGTTGGTTGAATGGCAACTTCAGGCGAAGAAAAAGATTTTGGCGGAGTGCATGGGCTTTCACGGGGCAATGGAAAGTCCGGAGCAGATTTTGCAGACATTTGGCGGGTTTGAAATTGCGCAGATGTGCGGAGCAATGGAAGAAGCGGCGGAGCACGGCATGGTTCTTCTGGTGGACGGGTTTATTGCCAGTTGTGCTTTTTTGGTGGCGGTTTCCCGTGAGCCTGGCCTTCGTCCGCAGGCGATTTTTTGCCACGCCAGTGCGGAGGCGGGGCATCGTCATTTACTGGAGTTTCTGGGGGTGGACCCACTACTGTCTCTTGACTTGCGTTTGGGAGAGGGTACAGGCTGTGCGTTAGCCTACCCATTGATTCGCAATGCGGTGGGTTTTCTCAATGACATGGCAAGCTTTGCGACCGCGGGGGTCTCCTCATATGAAGAATAAACTCGGTACTGAACGACGACTTTTTTTAACGGCGGTTATGTTTTATACGCGTATCCCCTGTCCCTACTGGGTTGGGCATGACCTTGCCGATCTCAATAAAGCGACCCGTTATTTCCCGTTGATCGGTTGGTTGGTTGGTGGTTTTAGTTTTGCGGTGTTCTGGCTGAGCGTTTTGTTTCTACCGCTTCCTCTTGCGGTGGTGTTGTCGTTGGCTGCGGGAGTGTGGATTACGGGAGCGTTCCATGAAGATGGTTTTGCCGATTCGGTGGATGGATTCGGGGGCGGTTGGACGAAAGAAAAGATCCTCGAGATTATGAAGGACAGCCGGATCGGGGCATTTGGAGTGATTGCCCTCGTCTTGCTGTTTTTACTCAAATATGAAGCTTTGAGTGGTTTGTTGGTTTTAGTCCAACGTGAGGGTCCGGGGATCGTTTTTTTGATCTTCGTGGCCTATCACTCGCTGAGTCGTCTGGGGGCGACCAATCTGGTTTTTACCAGTGTCTATAGTCGTGAGGACGCCCAGAGCAAGGCGAAGCCGATCGCCCAGTCCTGGGGGCGTGCGGAAGTGGTGGGGGCATACCTGACCGGTGTCTTCCCCCTGGCGGTGCTCGCGTTGTTTTTTCCGGTGATGCTTGGGGTTTTGCTTCCTCTGGGGATTTTGGTGTGGGCGGTGCGGCGCTATTGCATCGCCAAACTCGGTGGCTATACCGGTGATGTGCTGGGCGCTCTGCAGCAACTGGGGGAAGTTGCGTGTTTGTTGGCCTTTCTTGCCCTATGGAGTTGACCGTTGTTCGACATACCCGGGTGGCGGTGCCGAAGGGCTTATGCTATGGGCGCAGTGAGGTCCCCCTGGCTTCCACTTTTGCCGAAGAGGTCAGGGCATTGCGGAATAAGCTCGATTTTCCTTTTGACACTGTTTGGAGCAGCCCGGCGGAACGTTGTCACAAACTTGCGCTGGCTTTGGAAGTGAAAGGACCAATACTCGAGCCAGCTTTGTGGGAGATGGATTTCGGCTCTTGGGAAGGTTGTTGGTGGGATGAGATTGATGCAGAAGGGTTGAATACCTGGATGTCCAACTTTGTAAAAGTTGCCCCTCCGAGAGGGGAGAGTCTGGAGACGTTCAACCGAAGAGTCGGGGTCTGGCTGGAATCGTTGCGCCAAGCCTCTGGTCACAAGGGCCTGATCATTACCCATGCGGGGACGATTCGTTGTCTTTGGGCGAATCTCCTTGGGATTCCTTTGGAAAATCTTTTCCGTCTTCCGGTTGGGTATGGGGAGGTGATGAGATTTCAGCTGGGGAAGGACCCTACTGGTGACCGGATATTACAGAAAAGCTAAGGAGATTTTTCAGGAATCCCTGGTTTGACCGTTCGGGCCATGAGGGCAGGTTTTGCGCTGCGTGCATTGGCCAAAATACAATACTTCGTAGCCGCCAATTTTGAAGCCTTTGACCTTGGGGAGGGTAAGTTCAGGCATGCCTTCGGGGAGATCAAAGATTTTCTGACAGCGGACGCAGAGGAGGTGTGGGTGCTCGGTGTCGGAGGCGATTTCGTAGCGATTGATTTGGCCGGGGTATTGCAATTGAACCAGTTCCTTTTGTTCCAATAGGTCATTGACGGCTCGACTTACGGTGGCGAAACCAATGCCCGGTAACTGCGCGAGAGTTTCTTGGTGGAGTTCGGCGCGACTTAGCGGTCGGGAAGCTTGGGTGAGGACTTCCAAAATAACTTCCCGTTGTTTGGTTTTTCGCTTGGTCATAGAATAATAGAAAAGTTTCGGACTTCCCGCGATTAAGCAAGCCTCTATCGCTACCAGCTTCAGCAAGAAGGGCAGGCCTTTCAATATTGAAAATGAAAAATCATTATCATTAAGGTTGACGAGGTTTGTTTTGGGTGTTGGGGTTAAGGCTGTGATGATTTGCCCGGCCCTCCAGAAAACGTTCCCGCCCCTTGGGGTCGTGTTGGCCAAGGAGAGAGCCGTCAGGGTCGAAAAGTAAACTTTCCTGTCATAATCGTAATCGGCTGGAGTCTGGGTCTCCTCTGTAAAGAGGAGGCCCGCTACCGCTTTAATTGACCGCAAATTGTGACTTGCTTAGACGGTATAGATTTGACCCGGAGTCGGGTCGAATACTTTGAGCTCGGGGCGTGCTTCGCGGAAGGCGTTGGCAAACCAATCGCGGGCGGCGGGATCGCCATGGGTCAAAACGACGGCGCGCGGTTGGGCTTTAAGGGTAAAGTCAAAAATTTCCTCGCGGTCTGCATGACCACTCAATTCGAAGCGTTCGATCCGGGCTTTCATGGGGACCACGAGGTCGAGTGTTTCAAAAATAAAGTCGGAGTGGCTATCCTGGGCTAGCATTTTTCCGCCGGGAGTATCGGGATCGCAGTAGCCGACATAACAGATAGTGTTGTGGCTATTGCCCAGAACACAACTGGCGACAGTGTAGGAAGGGGTGTTTTCCACCAGCATGCCGCTGCTGACTACGTAAACCCCGCTTTCCCCGGGATTTTGCCCGGGTTTCAGTTTGCGGGGCAAGGGGCGAAGATTTAAGTCTTTCAAAACTTTACGCTGGAAATCGACGAGGCCGGTTTTGCGATGGATGGCGTCGAAATAGTTGGCCAGATCCATGCCTAGGCCGGAGCAAAAGACGGGGCTTTTGATAAGATCACCAGACACTTGGGCGTCACGGATGAGGGTAAGAACTTCCTGCATTCGTCCCAAGGCAAAAACCGGAATGAGGACGGAGCCTCCGTGGATGAGGGTGTGGTTGACCGTTTCGAGGAGGCGTTTTACTTCCCCTTCGCGGGTCAAGTTCGGATCTCCCGGAGTTTCCCCGCGGGTGGTTTCCAGAATAACGGTGTCGAAACGGTCCTCGGGAAAATCGGCAGCATTCAGAATGCGCTGTCGGTGAAAGAGGACATCACCCGTGAGAAAGATCTTGCGGTGCTTATATTCCAGCAAAACCGCACCAGCGCCAACGACATGGCCAGCGGAGTAAAAGGTGATGAGAATCTCTTCATCGCCTTTGGTGAAGTGCTGGGTGTGCCCGTACGGCATCCCCTTGAACTGCGCTTGGAGAAAATCAATTTCCCCATGGGTGAAAAGCGGATATTCGGCGATGTCCTGTTCCTTGCCTTGTCTTTTCATGACATTGCAGGAATTGTGCAGCATCCTTGGGGCCAGGGTGGTGCTGGGAATCGACATCAGCACCGGAGATTCCGGATGTTCGCGCAGGATTACGGGAAGGGCGCCCAAGTGGTCCAAATGGCAATGGGTTAAGATGAAAAAGTCGATGGCTTTGCCATCGATTTTGGAAAAATCGGGCATTGCTTCGTGTCCCGCTTTTTTGGGATGAAGCCCGGCATCAACGACAATATGGAAGGGGCCGATTTCGAGGGAGAGGCAATTGGCGCCGATTCCCCCGTCACGGTTAAGGTCTAAAACTTTCATGTGTTAGCGAGCAAAAGCGAAAGGAAGCTCGGGGTCAACTGCCTTGCGCGGGAACTTCCAAGCTGAAAGGAGATACCGGAATTCGGATAAGGTTTCCCGCGCAATCCTGACCATAATAAGACCCATGAACCTCGGCGTTGCCTTTGGTCACATGATAACTGTTGTAAGACCAGGAGTCTCCCGGGTGGATGCGGGGGGTCTGGCCGACGATTTTTTCGCCTTCAACGACCGTGGTTTCGCCGTTCGATTCCGTGATGATCCATTTGCGTCCCATAAGGATAACGATATGGGAAGAATTGTTGTGAATGGTCACAAAGTAAATAAAAGCGTGGGGATAGCCCGGCGGCATGGTCAGACCTCCGTAGTGGTAAACCACGCGGTCGACGGTGGCTTTCAGTCCTGGAATGTTGGTGGGAACGGGGGGCATGGGAAGGGGAGAGGAGATTATCCGCCCGCAACAATTTGAACGATTTCCAAGCGGTCTTGATCGGTTAAGAAGGTTTTTCCCAATTCCCCGGGGGTCAGGGCTTTGCCGTTAAGTTCGACGACGACCTGGCCGGGGGTGTAGCCTAGGTTGCCGAGAAATTCAGGCAAAGAGATATTTTCCTCGGGGGCGAAAGTTTTGTCGTTGGCGTAAATAGTCATCTTTAGAAGCTTAAGAGGTATTTTAACACTAAACCCGCACGTGGCCAACCATCTCTGGAGTTTTTTCTTTCTGGAGGAATATTAATCATTCCCAAAACCCTGGAATTTCCGTAGGCTCGGCGGTATGGAAACCTTTTGTGTTCCTTGGGCTGATTTCCCGGTGCCCGTTTTGGGCTTCGGGACGCGGGCTCTGGGGGGAAGCCTCGAATGGCCGGGTCCCATTGGCGAAGAAGCCCGGCGTTTGCTTCAAACGGCGTATGAGGGTGGGGTTCGTTTTTTTGATTCGGCCCCCTCTTACGGGGAGGGGCGGGCCGAGAGTCTGCTGGGGGACTGGGCGCAGGAGGTCGGCCGGGAGAATTTACTTATCGGAACGAAGGTGGGACTTCGGAAAACCAGCGGAGGACGGTATTTTAGCGACCTTCGTCCGGAATCGATTCATCGCGACCTGACAGGATCTCTCCGTCGTTTGCGGGTTGATACGGTGGATCTGCTCCAAATCCATTGGCCCGATCCGCGAACCCCCTTGGAAGAATCTCTGGAAGCCCTCCAAGCCCTCAAGGATTCCGGAAAAACCAAAGCCATCGGGTTGGGAAATTTTCGCGGAAAAGAGCTTGGGAAGGCCTTGGCATTGTCGGTTTCCGTGGATTCCTTACAAGTGCCTTTTCACCCTTTGGATCGTCGAATTGAGGGCGGTGATTTACCGTTGTGCCGAAAACGGAATTTACCCGTGATAACCTATTCGCCTTTAGCCATGGGGCTTTTTTCCGATGCTAAACCCGAAAATTTGCATCAACCTCCCGGCCATGCCCGCAGTCACCTGCCTTGGTTCCGTGTCGAGGCTCGACCCTCGGTAGGAGCACTGCGGCGCGCCTGGCAAAAAAACGCAGAAGCTCTGGGGATCACTCTCAGTCAATTGACTATCGCCTGGGTCCTTCGGCATCCCGGGGTTTCGATGGCTCTCATAGGAGCGTCCAACCAAAAACAGCTGCGGGAAAACCTTTCTGCGAGTAAGGTGAATCTCTCCCCATCCGAATGGCGGTCTTTACGCAATCAACTGAATCAGTGGCAGCAAGAAGGGTTTTGATACCAGAGCGCAAGGGTATAGTTCTAAGGGTGTATTATAAAAATTATATGAAATTAAAGAAGTCTCGTATAAAACCTTGTCAGAGTGATTTTGCTTACTTATTTCTTAAGGTCTATGAAACATATTAAAGATCTATTCAAATTACTCTTAGTCTCGGTAGCCATTCTTGGTCTCCTAACCGGTTGCGGTAACGGTGATCAGGATGCCGATGAACTTCTCGATGAAGCGGGCGAAGCTGCCGAAGAGACCGGTGAAGCCATCGAAGAAACGGCTGAAGACGCCGCCGAAGAGGTGGAAGACGCCGCCGACGAAGTCGAGTACTAAGCTTTTACGAGACTCTGCGAAAGCCGTACCGGGAAGGTTTCCTGGTACGGCTTTGGTGTTTTCGGATAAGTGAACCAGATAGATTGGCTCCTTTCCGTGGGGCGATTCGGGATGGAATGGAAGAACCAAAAGACAAGATATGCGGAATATAGGCAAAAGTTCGCGTGGTTTAATCCTTTCGTTTTCTTTACATTCTTTTCTGCTCATGAACCTCATTTCTCTCTCATGAATGTTCTTCTCCTTACTGTCTTCATAGGGCTCATTTTTGCCTGTTTCTTCATCGTCTTGTTCCTCTATCAACTGGCGGATCGTCGATACAGCAGCAGCGAGAGGGAATCCTTATTGCCTTTGGAGAACGATGATGGAGTAACCCTAAACAACCGTTCATCCCGGAACTGACGTCCCGTTTTTTATTGATCATGTCGCAGTCTACAAGTTCGTCGCCGACTATCAGAGTCGAATACAATGATACCATTGTCCGCTATTTTCTGCTGGCCACCATGATATGGGGCTTGGTCGGGATGAGCGTGGGAGTGTTGATCGCCGGGCAGTTGGCCTTCTGGCAGTTGAATTTGGGGGAGCAATCCTGGTTGACCTTTGGCCGTCTTCGTCCTTTGCACACCAATGCGGTGATTTTTGCTTTTGTGGGCAATATGATGTTTGCCGGTATTTACCACTCGACGCAGCGCCTGTGCAAGGCGCGGCTGGCTTCGGACAAGCTTTCGTGGATTCATTTCTGGGGTTGGCAGACCATCATTGTGTCGGCGGCCATCACTCTGCCTTTGGGTCTGTCCCGGAGTAAGGAATATGCCGAGTTGATCTGGCCGATTGATTTACTGGTGGTTTTTACCTGGGTGATTTTCGCCATTAACTTTTTCTGGACGTTGGCGATTCGCCGGGAACGCTCGTTGTATGTGGCGATTTGGTTTTATATCGCGACGATTGTCACGGTCGCGGTTCTATACATTGTCAACAATCTGCAGATCCCCACGAGTCTGTTGCATGCGTATCCGATCTTCGGGGGGGTTCAGGATGCCTTGATTCAGTGGTGGTACGGACACAACGCGGTGGCCTTCTTTTTGACGACCCCGATTTTGGGGATCATGTATTACTATTTGCCCAAGGCGGCCAATCGTCCGGTCTATTCCTATCGCTTGTCGATTGTTCACTTTTGGTCGCTGGTTTTTATTTATATTTGGGCGGGCCCCCACCACCTTCTTTACACCGGACTTCCGGTCTGGTTGCAAAGCTTGGGGATGCTTTTCAGTCTCATGCTCTGGGCGCCATCCTGGGGAGGAATGTTAAACGGGTTGCTGACCCTTCGGGGTGCTTGGCATAAATTGCGGACCGATCCGGTGCTGAAGTTTCTGGTCGCCGGGGTGACCTTTTATGGCATGGCGACCTTTGAGGGGCCCTTGCTTTCGATCAAAACGATCAACGCTCTTTCCCATTACACCGATTGGACGATCGGACACGTGCATAGTGCCGCTCTTGGTTGGAATGGATTGATGACGGCCGGGGTTTTTTATTGGCTCGCTCCCCGACTTTGGAACACCCGCCTGTATTCGGTCAGTCTGGCCAATTGGCACTTTTGGGTCGGTTTGGTCGGAATCCTCTTTTATACCGCCGCGATGTGGGTGTCCGGGATTACCCAGGGTTTGATGTTGAATGCCACCACCGACGGGGGGAACACGCTCGCCTATCCTTCCTTTATCGAAACGATTGACGCAATTATGCCGATGTATCACCTCCGGATTCTGGGGGGGCTTCTCTATTTAATCGGGTTTATCATAATGGCCTACAACCTCTACAAAACGATTCGGTCAGGGGAGGCGGTCAATGGGTATATTGAAGTGCCGGAGGAGCAGGAGGAGGATCGCCAACAGGACCTGAATTTGGTGGGCACTTTTCTCAATGCACCGGTGATGTACTGCACGATAATCATGCTGAGCGCGTTGATGTGGCTTTTCGGTGGTGACGCGATTGGCTTTCTCGGGCTGCTCCTGACGATTTTCTTCACCCTCATAACCATTGTTCATTTTCAGTTTAGTGTGGAAAAATGGTCTGATTGGTATGACAAATTGCAGGCGAACCTGATGCCTTTCACGGTTCTTACGCTAGTGGCCGTTCTGATCGGAGGTATGGTCCAGATCATCCCGCTGGTGACTTTGGGTAAATACAATAATCCTACCGAGGGAAGGGTGCAGGTTCCTTATACCCCGCTGGAACTCTTGGGACGCGATATTTATGTCCGGGAAGGTTGCTACAACTGTCATTCGCAAACGATTCGACCTTTTCTGGGTGAAACCTTGCGTTACGGAGATTATTCCCGTTTGGGCGAATTTATCTACGACTATCCATTCCAATGGGGCTCCAAACGGACCGGTCCGGATCTTCATCGGGTTGGCGGAAAATATACCGATGCCTGGCATTGGCGGCATATGTTGGATGCCCGTGAAACCTCCGCGGGCTCGACGATGCCCAATTATCCATGGCTCTACCGCCGGGACACTGATTTCTCGGTGTTGCCACGTCGCATTCAGGTGATGCGTACCCTGGGTGTTCCTTATGAGGAAGACCTGTCCGAAAGAGCTGAGGAGGAAGCCCGCAAACAAGCTGAAGAGATTGCCGCAAATCTGCAACGGGAAGGCTTTGGTGCGGATCCGGACAAGGAGATTATCGCCCTCATCGCGTACCTGCAAAAGCTGGGCAAGTCGGTAGATGCCAGCGAACGCCAAGCTCAACTAACCGAATAAACTTCCGGCCTGATGTGCCTTTTATTTAACTTTTAACCGATTTTAATTATGTTTAGCCGTGTCGCCTGGGAAAACTGGCAAATTCTGTTCCCGATCATCGCCTTCACCCTGATTTTTCTGGGTTTTATCTTCTTTGTGTTGCGCGCGGTTTTTATGAAAAGCAAGAAAGCCGACCGTTTGTCCCGCCTGCCCTTGGAGGAAGAGGAGAAGCAGAAGCCTTCCCGTAAGCGGGACGCGGGGGCACCGGATAAGCCAAAAGAAAATCCTCCCGAATAACCTTCGCATCCAGTCCTTATAACCATGAACGAAACCCCTAAACCTCCCGAGAATGGTCCTGATATTGAGGTGGAGAATCTCCGCCCCCACGTCTTTGACGGGATTCAGGAATACGATAAAAAGTTGCCCAATTGGTGGTTGATGACCCTTTATGGGAGTATTGTTTTTTCCATCATCTATTGGTTTGTCTACCATACTTTCGAAATCGGCATGACTCCCTCCGAGATGCTGGAACGCCGGGAGGCGAGAGCAGCCGAATATCTCATTGAATCGGGATTAGGCGCGGCGGATAACGAATCGCTTTTCCAAATGGCGCTACAACCCACCGTGGTCGACGCGGGAAGGGACCATTTCACAACTCATTGTGCCGCCTGTCATGGTGCCGAGGGGCAGGGGATGACCGGCTTCCCTTCGTTGATTGATGACGAGTGGATATATGGTGATTCGCCCATGGAGATCCGGGAGGTTGTTCTCAATGGGGCGGCCAATGGGATGCCCGCCTGGCGGGGTCTTATCGGAGAGCGGGGTGCGGCGGAGGTTACGGCTTATGTCATATCCATCAATCCCTCGTTGCGGGAGAGGGCGGAAGAAGGAGATTTTTAATCAATGGCGCGTCATGCCCCCAGTTTAAATTCCCTGAGTAGTATCCGCGACGATGGTTCGCGGCGCTTTTTACATCCAGCCGATGTGCGGGGGCGGTTTACGCGGTTACGGTATGTTCTATTTTTCGCGATCATTCTTCTCTATGCGATTTTGCCCTGGATCCCGGTAAATGGAGCTCCTGCGGTGTTTCTTGATGTCAGTAGTCGGCGCTTTCATCTCTTTGGTTACACCTTTGTCTCGCAGGATTTCTGGCTGGTTTTTTTCCTGATCACCGGTTTGGCCTTTACGCTTTTTTATGTTACTTCGATTTTGGGACGGGTCTGGTGTGGCTACGCTTGCCCTCATACGGTCTTTTTAGAAGGTCTTTTCCGGCGGGTGGAACGTCTTATCGATGGGGATGCAAGGAAACGGCAGCAACTTGATCAAGCCAGTTGGACGCCAGGGAAGGTGGTTCGTCGGGTGGTCAAGCACGGCATTTACCTTCTGCTTGCTCTTCTCATCGCCCATATCTTTATCTCCTATTTCGTCTCCATTCCCCGCTTGTATGGTATGATTTCCGCCTCGCCTATGGCGAACTCCGGGGTTTTTCTCTGGATGGTCATCTTGACAGGGATTTTGTATTTCAACTTTAGTTGGTTTCGCGAGCAACTTTGTATCATTATTTGTCCCTATGGACGTCTGCAAAGTGCCCTCATTGATGATGATTCCATTGTTATCGGCTACGACGAGAAGCGGGGTGAACCGCGCGGAAAAGTGACTGACCCCAACGCCGGGGATTGTATTGACTGTCGTCGTTGCGTGGATGTTTGCCCTACCGGGATTGATATTCGGCAGGGATTGCAGATGGAGTGTATTGGTTGTGCTGCTTGTGTTGATGCCTGCGACGAAATCATGGATCGCGTGAAACGTCCGCGTGGTTTGGTCCGCTACGATTCGCTCAATGGACTGGCTGGAAAAGCCCGTCGGATTCTTCGTCCCCGAACTTTTCTATACACCGCCTTGTTTCTTCTGGGAGCGGCGATATTTACCTTTTCCCTGCGCAGTGTGGAGCCGGTAACCTTCAGTGCGACCCGGATGGGTGGAGGATCCTATTTCCTGGAGGAAGACGCCATTCGTAACCAATTTAATGTTCGCTTTATTAACAAAGAAAATCACCCGAGGGAGGTAGAAGTTGCGGTCGATGCCTCGTCTCAGCCTATACGCTGGCGACTTAGTCCGCAGACGGTGCTTCTCGAGCCCGGAGAAGAGCGGGTGGTTCCCTTTTTCCTGTATGTGGATCGGGAGCATTATGAGGGAGGTTTCGCCTTTACCTTAACCGCAATTCTCGGTGAAGACCACTACATCGAAAGGGAGATGAATTTCCTCGGTCCTGATCGTTTTCCTGAAACTCCATTATCTCCATGAAAGCTTCGCCTTCCAACTCCCGCTCTTTTCTTGATGGCCTGCTCGACCGGCCCTGGATCTTTATCATTCTCGGCTTTATTGTTTTGGTCTCGGTTTGGGTCTTTTTCTTTATCGCCGCCTCGCGCAATCAACCGACGATTATTTTGGAGCGTTCCTCCCTGCTACAGGATTCTTGTTTTTTGGTCTGTGAGGGGGTGAGCGATGCCGAGCCCCGCCCCGGCCGAGATCCGGTGAAAGTCTCCTGAGGTCGGCCTTATTTGCCGGCTTCCCCGCGATTCTCCTGTTCGGGTTCTTCTTGGTTTCATGTCTACTCCTCTCTCCAGTATAAAACGACAAACACTTTCTCCGGAAACGGCCAACCGGGCCTGTCTTCATTGCGGTTTGCCCTTTCAGCCCCGGCTGGAAAGTGATCAATTTTGCTGCCACGGCTGCCATTTTGTTCATGGTCTGCTACACCATCAGGGTCTTGAGAAGTTTTATGAGCTGAGAGAAGGTTCCGGGCAACCAGTGGCGGCGCATGTGTTCCATCCCCGGGATTTTTCCTGGCTGGAGGACCTTGTTGAGGAAGCGGAAGCGAAAAGTGACCGACCGGTCTTGAGTCTCGATTTGCAGGGAATCTCCTGTCTGGGATGTGTTTGGCTGCTGGAAAGGCTTTTCCACGGGTACCCCGGAGCGTTGACGATAGATATTCAGGCGGTTCTCGGAAGAGTGCGTATTCGCTGGAAAAAAGGGGGGTTCAATGCCGCTAAATGGGCCGCGGAATGCCAGAAATTCGGCTATTTGTTGGCCCCGGAAAGCGAAAAAAACAATCGCGGACATCTAGCGGTTACCCGTCGGATGGGAGTGTCGGCGGCGCTGGCGATGAACTGTATGCTTTTTACGGTGCCCCATTATTTTGGGATGGAGGAGGATTTTCTTTACGCCCCTTTGTTTACCGGACTTACCGTGCTTTTTGCCACTTTGAGTTTTCTCGTGGGGGGAACGTATTTTTTTCAACGGACTTGGAAGGGCTTGCGGATGGGCCAGATCCATATCGATTTACCCATTTCCCTGGGATTGTTTTTTGCCTATACCGGTTCACTGTACGGGTGGACGCAAGGGCATCTGTCGTTGCTTTATTTCGATTTTGTCGCGGTCTTTGTCTTCCTCATGTTGTTGGGACGGTGGACCCAGGAATTGGCTTTGGAGAAAAACCGGAATTTTCTTTTGCGACAAAGGAACGAAAACCAGCGTTTGGAGCCGCCCCTTTCTGAAGGGGGAGCCCCATTTCCTTCTTCCGCGGTAAAGAGGGGCATGCATTTTCTTCTCAAACCGGGGCAATACTGTCCGGTGCGTGCCGAAACCTGTTCCCGGGAAGGGGCTTTCAGCATGGATTGGATCACCGGAGAGCCCGAATCCCGGGTATTTCCCCAAGGTCGGGAGGTCCCCGCCGGGGCTCTCCTGGCAGGGCGCGAATCTATTGAGATGAGGGCTTTGGAGGGTTGGGAAGATTCCCACCTGCACCGGCTTTTTCAAATTGATGTCCGCGAAAGCAGCCATAACCCGGTTTTGCAAAAAGTTATCACGGTCTATCTGGTATTAATCCTTTTGATTGCCACGGGTGGTTTCATGGGGTGGTTTTTTCTTGCCGGAGAACCGGTCCAGGCATTTCAGGTGATGGTTTCCGTCTTGGTCGTTTCCTGTCCCTGTGCGATTGGCGTGGCGTGGCCCCTATTGGATGAGGTTTTTGCCGCTGCCTTACGCAAACGGGGTCTATTTATCAAAGAGCCAAATTTTTGGGTGCGCCTGGACCGTGTTCGCAAAGTGCTTCTCGACAAAACCGGGACCCTTACGCGGGAGAATTTGGTTCTCGAAAATCCCGGAGAGTTGGACCGTCTGGCGCCTCCCGAGAAAAAGATTTTGTGGTCTTTGGTGGACCAAAGCTCCCATCCCGTCGCGCGTTGCTTACGGGAGGAGTTTTTGGCCCGGGAGCCCTCCCTTGTGCGGCAGGAGCTCAACCCGGTTCGGGAATTTCCCGGGAAAGGGGTTGAGACCACTTCAGCCGAGGGGGGGGTGTATCGTTTGGGGCATCCCGATTGGGCTCTTTCTTCAAGAGAGACGGTGGCCGAGTCGACGGATCGGGGAACCGTTTTTAGTCGGAACGAAGAACCCATCGCCAGATTCCATTTGCGCGAGGAATTGCGGGAAGGGGTTTTTGAAACCATTCAGCAATGGCAGGAGGAAATCGGGCCGGTGTATATTCTCAGTGGCGATCGGCCCGCCAAGGTTTCCAAACTTGCGCACCAGATTGGGGTTCCGGCAAATCAAACATTTTCCCGGCAATCGCCCGAGGACAAGGCTCGTTTGACCGCGGATCTTGATTGCCGCGACACTCTTCTGATTGGGGATGGGGCGAACGACAGTTTGGCCTTTGACCATGCGTTTTTGAGCGGAACCCCGGCAGTGGACCGGGGGCTACTGGAAAACAAAGCCGATTTCTACTTCCTCGGTCAAAGCCTGTTTGCCCTGCGCGAATTATTTGCCCTCAGTCGAAAACGAAAGAGGGTTCTCCGACAAGTTTTTACTTTTACCATTTGTTACAATGCAATGGCCGTTACCCTTTGCTTATACGGCCTGATGAATCCCCTATTGGCGGCAATTATCATGCCTCTAAGTTCCTTGATCTCCATCGGGTCCGTATGGCTACGCCGTCCAGCCCCCCCCACTATCCCGGCAAATATTCAAAAGTTTGGCCCTTGACTCTTGACGGAATTTTGGTTTTTTTGGGGGTATGCGAAAGGAACGAATTAAAGTAAGGGGTCAGCGGGCGTTGTATCATGTGATGTCGCGGACGGTGAATGGGGAGATCTTTTTCTCGGATGAAGAAAAAGAGGCGATGCGGCGGATGCTGTTTAAGGTGGCGGGTTTTTGTGGGGTGAAGATTCTGACCTATTGCCTGATGGGCAATCACTTCCATGTTTTGGTGGAAGTGCCGGATGGGAGCGGGATCAAACTTGACGATGGGGAGTTGTTGCGGCGGTACCGGATGCTGCATGGGGAGGATGGAGTGCTACGCAAGAGTGAGCGGGCACGCAAGTATGCGCCGAATACTCCGGAACAGGTGGAGCGAACCCTGAAGGACGGTGGTGAGGAGGCGGAGAAGATGCGGGCGAGCTTGCGGGCGCGCATGCATGATTTATCGGCGTTTGTGAAGATTTACAAGCAACAGGTGAGTATTTGGTACAATGCCAATCATGACCGGTACGGGCCGTTATGGAGTGACCGTTTTAAAAGTGTGCTGGTGCAGGGGAGCGGGACGGCTTTGTTGGTGATGGCGGCGTATATTGATTTGAATCCGGTGCGGGCGGGCTTGGCGGAGGATCCTCGCGATTATGCTTTTAGTGGGTACGGGGAAGGGGAGAAGGAGGGGGAGCCACAGGCACGGTTGGTGGACATTTTGCGTGGATTACGAGGGGATGAATGGGGTAGCGAGGTGTTGCGGGAGTACCGGATGCTTTTGTTGGGGCAGGCCGGCGGTGATGGGGCGAAGGAGGAGATTGCGGAAATTCTATCGAAACGCCAATTGGGTGGTTATACTGTTGAACAGACTGGTCTTTGGCGTTTACGGCGTGCCTTAACAGAGGGTGTTGTGGTGGGAAGTTGCATGTTTGTAGAGCCCTTTAAGGATTTCTTTTCGAGGGGCTCAGGCCAAGGCCCTCTGGAGGTTTATGATGGCTTGGTCTCTGGTAAGAGAAAGTTCCGACGATGAGGATTCTTCGATAAATGCGAGATAGTCAGTGCAATCCTTCTGATCAGAGGGATTTGGTCGGTGCATAGGGCCCCTGTTATACGCAAACTATTGGCAATAAATAAACTGTATTAGAGAGTTCTATATCAACCATGGCCGAAAGAAGCCATGGTAGCCCAAATTTCGCAGTTATTTATTAATTTCGTTGTCAATCAATGGTTAGTGGAATTAATCGGCTGTTTTCTCCACTGCATTTCGCACATATTTTGATACGGTGGGCAGTTTGAGGGCAAGCTGTGAGAGCAACACGGCCAGATCATTATAGGGTTTTGCGACAGTGCGTAAGAGAAGGTTGTCAATTGACCGCTTTCCTCTCCTTGCTCAATCGGCACGGTGACTCCCATTGATTGGAAGATGGCATAGGCATCAACGAGTTTACAAGCCCGGCTGGCGATTTCTTTGGGGTATATTCTCGACTGGAGAGATCGCTATAAGACAATAATTCAAGGGAATGGCAATTGACTATTGACGGTATAGGCTTTTCGTAAAAGCGCTGGGCCGTTTCTATAGCTTTGCCAAGAGGTTGGGGAATTCGTCTTCCTGGGTTTCGTTCCAGAGTTTGACACGGCCGATTTTAGTGGGATCGCCTTGGCCGTGTTTGCCGTCGAGAAAGCGGGTGATTCCTTCAAACATAAAATGATAATGGGCGGGGCAGGCTAGCCGGGTGCGAAGGCGGGCGAGTCCTTGAGGGTCTTTTTTCTGCATGAGGTGGCAGGTGTGGGCCATGCCGGTGGCGTCGTGTAACCATTCCTCCGCAGGGTAGGCATCCATGGCCGCTTCCCAATAGCGCTGGATTTCAGTGGGGGTTAGATGTTCCTCGGAGACTTTCGCCAATTGGGCGAAAAGCCATTGGCGTTCCTTGGGCTCCAATCCGCGTAGGCCTTTGGGGGTAATCCGGTAGGGAATCGCTTTCAGGCTGATGTTGTCATTGGGGGCAAGGTACAGGCGGACCAGATAGCCGAGACGGCGCATTAGGCCTGGCTGTCCGGACCAAAAGAGGAAATTGCCCTGGGAATACACAATCGGGCACCCTTTCCAGGTTTCGATGCCACAGGGTACGTGGGGGTGGTGGCCAATAACCGCGACCGCTCCGGCTTCGATCAGGCTGCGGTAGGCATCTTGCAAGTATCGGGGTTGGACCGGAAAAAACTCCCGCCCGCCATGCACGGCCGCGATGACCAAACGACCGGCAGTTTTCTGCCGAACAATTTCCGCACGTGCTTTTTCCAGATCCCAGCCTGCGAGGGCGGGGTTGATGTAGGTGTTTTGGCCTTCCTCGCCTTCATGGAAATTGACCAGGGCGCATTCGCGTTCGCCGAGGGTAAAAGTCAGGGCGTCGTAGGCATCGGATTGGTCGGTGCCGACGCCCACTGTTTGCAGGCCGGCCTCTTGGAGAATTCTTTTGGTCGAAACCATACCCTTGGCGCGGTAATCGCCCATGTGATTGTTGGCGAGTAAGGCGATGTCAAAACCTGCGCTCTGTAAATCTTTTACGGCTTCAGCGGGGCTGCCAAAGCAAGGGCCTTCCTTGATGATGGGTGATTCCGCGGAAGGGTTTTTGAGAAGAGTGGTTTCGACATTCACGACCCGGAGGGTAGATTCCGCAAAGGCTTGTCGGATTTCCGGAGCGTAGAGTCCGCCGGGGTTTGCCAAGAGAGGTTCTTCGAGGGTGCGTATGGGAGCCCAGTCGGCGGCGAAAAGAATGCTAGGCTGTTTTTTTTGGTGGACTTCTTCGTTCCAAAAGCCCGTCTGCCAATTCATGCGGCGAGGATTCATGGGGATTTATAAAAATTGATGAGGGTGCGGGCGTTTTGTGGGCCGAGGTTGCGATAATAGTCTTCGGAAACTGGGAGAGGGTTTTTATTTTTATCGAAAGCGCGAAAGCGGCTGATTTCCAAGGTTTGTCCGATGATGCCGAATTCCCGGACGGCCCAGGCGGCGGCGTTCATTCCTTCCAAGCGTGAGTGTTTCCAAGGGAAGTGTTCGATGGGTACCTCCCGTAGGTATTGATCAGTAAAAGCCTTTTCCTTTTCGGCCAGGAGTCTGGGGATTTCGCCATCCTGAAAGACCGTTAAACCGCCTCCGCTATGGTCCATTCGTGACCAACCCATGTGGATGTCGAGCACATGAAGGAGGGGAGTATGATTGTGGATTTTTCGCAAAAAGATGGCGGCGGCTTCGGTCTCGGGTCGGCAAGGCGGATTCCATGCCCGGTTGAGGTTGCCTCCGCCGGGAAGGGAGGGGTCTTCGCGAGTGTACATTGGGTCTTCCCGCCAACCACCGTAGAGAGCGTCGATATTTAGCGCGGGGATAATGGCCCAGGCAAAATCCTCCGCTGCAGGAAGGTCTTTCCAATTTGTCTGGAGGAGGCCATCGAGCATTTGCAGACCCGCCCATTCGCTATAGTGAGCGTATCCCATCAGGGCGAAGGCTCCTTTTGTTTGGGTTGGCTTGGTGGCGGGTCGGAAATAGGCGGGGATGGGACGACCGCGGCGGCTATTTCCGATGATTGTTTTTTCCCACGGACCGTTTTCCAAGGCTTTTTGCAAGCGTTCGAAATCGCTTTGAAAATAGGGTAAGCCAACGCTAAATTCGACTGGCTCGGCATGAGACGGAAGAGTTATGGTGACCCCGTCCGAATGCGTATCGCAGGGGGATATCCGGGTCCAGCCTTGGCCGCGTTTACGAAGGAAAAGCACCTCTGGGAGAGCTTTGGCGAAATTATGATTATGGGGGTAGTCGAAGCCCGCCAAGGCTTCCTCCCGGTTCGGAGGCCAGACAATGTTAAGGCACCTTTCTTGGTTGCGGGGGGCGAAGGTCGCAACCAAGGCATATTGAGAATTTCCGGGGATTTTTCCGGGGGTATCGGGGGTCAGCGTAATATGCTCTTGGGAGGAATCTAAAATTTTTGCCGAAGGGAGGGGGGAGGTGTATAAATGCTGGTGAGGGTCATCGGACATGGCCCCAGCACAAATCCGTCTTTTGCCCTTGGCAAGGTTTTCCCGAAGATCTTTACAAAATTTGACGTAAAAGGCTTCAGTAGGGATTGCCAGAACGATTTTTTTGCGGTTGCCTTTGAGTCAAATGCCTGTCGAATGTCCTCAGCAACGTCGTTACCTTGGTTATAGCATAATCTTCATCAGTCTATTGGTAACCTATGGGTTGTGGCTTGGGGTGCTCTGGCAGAACAATTCCTGGTACGACTCTGGCTGGATTTATTTGGCGAAGATGGGAAGCCATGGAGCGGTAATTTTAATGAGTTGGGCATTCCTGCTTTCCACACGCTTCAAGCCGCTGGAGTGGCTTTTTGGAGGATTGGATAAAGTGTATTTTGCCCATCGCCGGGTGGGTGTGGCGGCCTTTTCTCTTATTTGGCTCCATCCTATAGGTTTGGCGCTCGGGATGGCAGAAAGTTGGCCAGGGGTTGCCTCCTACCTTTTTTGGCCGGACAATTGGGTTCGTTTGACCGGAAGTATCGCGTTATTGGCTTTTGTTTTACTCGTGGTTCTTTCTCTGGTTTCAAAAATAGCCTATCATAATTGGAAAAAAACGCATGATTGGTTTGGAGCGGTCTTTGCGCTCGTTATTATTCATGCGGTCCTTTCTCCGGGTGAAATAAGGAATTATGCTCTTCTCAGTGTCTGGCACGGTCTCTGGGCAGGGATGGGTTTGTCGGCTTATGTTTACATTCGTTTCCTCTATCGGCGGGTTGGTCCGCTTTATGATTTTAAAGTCAGTGCGGTTCGAGAGAAAGGGGATGATATAACGGAAATAGAGTTTGTTCCGGAGGGACGGCCTCTGAGGGCGGTGCCCGGGCAATTCGTGTACATAGCATTTGACGAAGCCGATGCGGTCAGTGATGAACCCCACCCCTTCAGCCTTTCAGGTGATCCGGAAAGCCGAAGTCTGAAACTTTCAATCAAGAGGTTAGGGGATTGGACCAATGATGTGGACAAGGTCCGGGTCGGGGAGCAGGCGAGGATTTGGGGCCCTTATGGGCATTTCAGCGAGACCCTTTTCAATCATCCCGAGCGGCCAGCGGTTTTTATAGCTGGAGGCATTGGGGTGACACCTTTTCTAAATTTGATGCAGGCCAAAGCGTTACGGCAAAGGCCTGGTCGGGTCACGATGATTTACTCGGTCCCTAAAAAATCCCAGGCGGTCTATCGCGAGGATTTGGAAAACTATGCAAAAGCGCGGGAGGATCATCAGATTATAACTCATTTTTCGGACGACGAGGGTTTTATTGACGGCGCATATTTAGATAAGATTCTACCGCATGAAATCGATGAGGCCATTTATTTGGTATGCGGTCCGGCAGTGATGATGACCGCGATGCAGTCTCTCTTAGAGGAGGCGGGGGTGCCGTCCGCCTTTATTGTCATGGAAGATTTTTCCATACGCTGAGGCTGGTATCATTCTGCATATAGAAATTTACGGATCAAATCATAGATTTTAGAACCAAAAAAGGCAAGGAACAGAACCTTGAATATTGACGGTACGTTAAGGGACAGGCTCTTGAAATGTTGACGGTTTATTTTCGTATTGGGGTCAAAAGAGGCTTTGTTGGCGGTATTCGGGAGGTGGGGGGGCGAGGCAGTCGGGGGTATCGTGGCGGATATTGTTGACTCTGGGGTGGGCGGGGCGGAGGTGGAGTCTAGAGGCGAGGGAGGGTTTACTGAGCCAGGGGGGCGGGGAGGTTTGGGGGGATAGGGTGGTTTGGAAAAGCCATTTTCGGGCCTCCTCCGGGTTCAAGAGAACTGGCATGCGGTGATGTATTTGATTGGCCGGTGGGATGGCTGCGGTGGTGAGGGCGAGGGCTTTGCCATCTTTCTCCAAGCCCGCGAGAAAGAAGATTTCGTCGTTGGGCAGATGATGGAAAAAGGGTTTTGGGGTCCCGCCCGCGCGTTCCCATTCGTAGTAACCGTCGGTGGGTATGAGAATGCGGTTTTCCAAGGCGGGGCGGAAAGTTGGTTTTTCGGTGAGACTCTCCAGGCGGGCGTTGATAAGGAGGGAACCGGAACCTTCAATTTTGGGTGAGGGCCAACCCCAGAGGTTGTTTTGCGCAGGGGCCGGTTGATCCGGATGGGAGGGTTTACCCCAGAAAAGAATTTTCTGCCCAGGGCCGATATTGAAGCGCGGGGACACCGCTTGCAGGGCTTCGGTAGATAGCCAGGGCAGGGAGGCGAAGGAAGCCGGAAGTCGCAGGGTGAAGCGCCCGCACATGGTCTCAGGCGGGGGTGCTGTGGTCGGCCAGGATTTCAGTCACTGGCGGGAGGTCTTTAATGATCTGGGAGGGATCCGGTCCGACGCCGAGGTAGCGAACATTGGGCAACTTGGGAGGCCAGGGTTCGTCGTGGTAGGCGCATTCCACAATCGCCCGGATCATGCCGGCGAAGTAGTCTTTTGCTTCCAAGGGAAGATCGGCGAAGTTGCGCACGGTGCTGATGTCTTCCTGCCAGCAGGGGAACTCGCGGTAAATCGGTCGCAGTTTTCCGCGCAGGCTATCGCGACGGGGAACATGGTGGTAGCGACGGCCTTCCTCGTCCTCGTAGGCGACGCAGATTTTGAGGGGTCCTTGCCAGTCGCCTTGTTGGCTGAGGGCGTCCAGTTTGTTGATCATCAAATCCTGGAATCCTCCGTACCGCAGGGCGTCCCCTTTTTCGACGGCGTCGAACCAGCCTACCATTCGCTGGCGCCCGGTGGAGGTGCCGAATTCAATCTTTTTCAGAATGGCGGTCAGGGGACAGCTTTCCTCCATCTCAGTGAGGAAGATGTGGGTTCCGACCTTAGTGTCGTAGGCTTTGGCGACACCAAAGGTGTGTATTGCTTGATTGGGCACCCCAGCGGACTGGAAGAATTCCGGAGTATAGGTGTGGGAGGCGGTGACGTTTGGGGGGAAGCCGTGTCTTTTGTCCAGCCAGAAAGATTGTCCGAATTCGCCGATGATGTAGCGTTCTTCCCGCAGGGTGCGGAGAACCTCTTCGCGCAGATCGCCAATATTTTCGATGAGGGCTTGCCCGGCTTGCCAGTAGGTTTCGATCAGAGCCTCTTGGTTAAGGGTAAAAGGTTCGGAGCCGGCGAACTGGTGAAAATCGAATTCGGCAAGAGGGAAAATGCCTTCTTCCACGGCGGCCTGGTTAGCCCGTTGTTCGGCTTCGGTGAGGCGCTGGAAAAAGGAACTCCAGTTTTCCGGCGAGACCCGGCAAACGTGTTGGATGGTGCGCAGGGCGCGGTCGATCCGTTGTTCCATCTTGCGGGCGAACAAATCCCGCGGGCCCTGAAAATCGCCATACCAGATTTGCCATTGACCGACTTCGTCCTGGTAGGAGGGGGTGATGCCCCGTCCGGTTGATCCCCGGGGAGATTCGCCGAGGGTTTCGCTGCGGTACTCTTCCCAGGCCAAATCGAGGAGGCGGTGGGTGGGATCGGAGACCATGGTTTTTTCGTCGATAAGGAGGCGGCGTTTGATGTCGTAACCGCGTTTTTCGAGGGGTTGCATTTCCCAAAGAAACTTACGCGGGTCGGCCACTACACCAGCGCCGACGGCCAGCGAGTCGACATTTTTCTCCACCACACCGGCGGGGAGAAGATTTAACTTTAATCCTCCGGCGGTATGGCCGCTATTGGAGCCGCCGTTGACTTTCATAACGATCCCCACTGGGTTATCGCGTCCGGTGGAGAGGCACAATTCGTTTACGACTTCGGAAATCAGGCGGCCTTTGCCTTCGTCGCCCATACTGATGCCGACATCGGCAATAATTTTGCTTTGGAAAGGTTCTAGTGACATTGGTCGAAAAATTTCAGGTTTCGGCGGTCTTGGCGGAGATTTCCACCACATCGTGGGGGGCGGCTTCTTTTTGGCCAGCTGGGCTGACCCGGATGAAGCGGGCGTTTCCCCGGAGACTTGGTAAGTCCGGTGCCCCGAGGTACCCCATACCGGATTGGATGCCGCCGATCAATTCGCCCAGCATGCCGGCGAGGCTCCCGGAGACTTCTTTAAGAGCTTCAATGCCTTCTGCGGCGGCTTTGCGATTTTGGTCTTTGGCCTCATGTCCGTAGCGGGAGGCGGAGCCTTTGACCATGGCGGCATGGCTACCCATACCGCGGTACTGTTTGTAAAGCTTACCGCCGATTTCAATGATTTCTCCCGGAGCTTCCCGGCAACCGGCGAGAAGACTGCCGCACATGACGGCATCGGAAAGGGTCAGTGCTTTAACCAAGTCGCCGGATTTGGAAGCGCCACCATCGGAGATAATACGCACCCCTTTTTTGGCGGCCTCTTTCCCGGCAACGTAACAGGCGGTCAGTTGGGGAATCCCCACCCCGGCAACGATCCGGGTGGTGCAAATGGAGCCTGAGCCTTGCCCGACTTTAATGGCGTTGGCCCCGCAGTCGGCGAGATAGGAAACCCCCTCGCCACTGGTAACATTTCCGGCGATGATGGTGAGATCGGGAAAGTTTTCCCGGACCAAGCGAACCATATTGCCAACGCCCTCGGTATGTCCGTGGGCGGTGGAGACGGCAATGGCGTCGACCTCTTCGGCGGCCAGCTCGCTGATGTGTTGGACGATCTGGTCCCGGTCCAAGGAGCCGTCCGGTTTGCGCAGGGGAGATACGGCGGCCCCTACGACCAAGCGAAAATTATCGTCGCGGGCTGGTTTTCGCAAGGCTTTGGCTTCGGCGGCGATTTTCTCGATATCCGATAGTGTTACCAAACCGCGAAGGCGATTGTCATCGTCCACCACCAAAAGTTTGTGGATGCCGATATGATCGGTGAAGAACTTATCGGCGGCATGTACGGGGTTGGTGCCAATCTGACTTTCGAGAAGGGTGAACAATTCGTCCCTGCGGGTCATGGCCTCAGGGACGGTGCGGTTCCGGTAGCGTTCTTTGACGACTTTCCCGGAGAGCAAGCCGAGGAGGGTTTTATTTTCGTCGACTACCGGAAAAGTGCGGAAATTAAAATTCTTCCGCTCGATAAGATCCAGAACGTCGCCAATCATGAGGTCCGGGGTCACCGTAATGGGGTCCTGAATGAGGCCGTGGATATGGTGTTTGACGCGGCTAACCATTTTAATTTGCCGTTCTTTGGGCATATTAAAATGGATCAGGCCCATCCCTCCGTTGAGGGCCATGGCAATGGCCATTGGCGCTTCAGTGACGGTATCCATGTCCGAGGAGAGGATGGGAATAGACAGTTTCAGGCGATCCGAGAGTCGGGTGCTCAGGTCGGTATTGCGTGGAAGGATGGATGAATACCGGGTGGCGAGAGAAACATCGTCAAAAGTCAGGGCGGTGTCGGCGTGGCGGGGGAAAAAGGTATCGGCCGACATATAAAATTGTTCGTCGAGCGAGAGAGGAGGCGTGGGTGTAGCGTGACTCATTCCTCAATTTGAAAAATGAGGGTGGTTTTGGCAATGGAGAAACATTCCCGGTACGGAAATTTGTTTTTTTAGAGGGTGTCGCTAAAAACTTCCCCGCCCTGGGATTCGATGACTTTGCGATACCAGTGGGCACTTTGTTTGGGGATGCGTTCCTGGGTCTCGTAGTCGATATAGACGAGACCGAAGCGTTTGCGGTAGCCCTCGGCCCATTCGAAATTGTCCATAATCGACCATTGGAAATAACCGAGGCAGGGGACGCCGTCTTCGATGGCCTGGTGGAAAGAGCGAAGATGTCGGCGCAAAAAATCGATGCGTTGAGGATCGTGGACCTTGCCATCGGTGGCGACCCAATCGTTGTTGGCCAGTCCGTTTTCGGTAACAACCAAGGGGAGGCCGTAGCGCTCGTGCAGGAAACGGGGTCCCCAGCGAAGGGCATCGGGGGTAACGGTCCAGTCGAAGCTGGTTCGCTTGCCGCCCACCGGGTAGGGACATTCGGTAAAGCCGGTTTCATTGTCGGCGGCTTGAACCACAGTGCCGTTGTAACAATTAAAGCCATAGAAGTCGACCGGTTGCTTCATGATGGCGAAATCCTCGTCCTTCATTGGGGGTAGGTATTTGGCGAAGGCTTCCAATCCAGCCTCGGGGTAGTGTCCTTTGAGGACCGGATCGCCATACCAGGAGTGATTCCAAATGTTTTGGTCCTTAAAGGTCCAGGTGAATTTGCGGGCGGCTTCGATATCTTCCTTGGATTCGCTGGCGGGGATGCCGATCCCCGAAACCGGGGCGGCACCGATGCGAATAGGGTTCTGGCAATTTTCCCGCAAAGCGATGACCGAGCGGCCGTGGGCTTGGAGAACATGATGCCAGGCGAGGAGAACTTCCGAGAAATCAAGTTTCAGTCCGGGAGCGTGAATGCCGATCTGGTGTCCCAGTCCTAAAAAAACCTGTGGTTCGTTCAGGGTCATCCAGTTTTTCACGCGATCGCCCAATTTTTTGGCGACGATGGTGGCGTATTCCTCGAACCAGATCGGGGATTGGGGGTTCAACCATCCTCCCTTCTGGTAAAGGGTATAGGGAAAGTCCCAGTGAAAAAGGGTTACCCAGGGTTCGATGCCTTTGGCCAACAGGCGGTCAATCAGTTTATCATAAAAATCCAGTCCGGCGTCGTTGATCTTCCCGGTGCCTTGCGGAAGGATGCGGGGCCAGGAGAGGGAAAGTCGGTAGGCTTGCAGTTTCAGGGAGGCCATCAGATCGACGTCCTCTTTCCACCGGTGATAATGGTCACAGGCCACATCGCCGGTGTCGTTGCTGTGGATGGTTCCTTCGTAGCGGCACATACGGTCCCAAACGGAGAGACCTTTACCGTCTTCGTAAGCGGCCCCTTCGATTTGATAACTGGCGGCGGCGGCGCCCCAGATAAAGTCTTTAGGAAAAGTTTTCATCGTTTTAGTACTCTTTTGCGTAGTTTTTGGCGAAGTAGGTTAAAATCATGTCCGCGCCAGCCCGTTTGATGGCCAGCAACGATTCATTGCGAGCCGATTTAAGTTCCAGCCAGCCTTTTTCCGCGGCGGCTTGCAACATGGCGTATTCGCCGCTGACCTGGTAGGCGGCGAGAGGAAGGCGGGTGTTTTGGCGCAATTCGGTTAGAACATCGAGATACGGACCGGCGGGTTTGACCATCAGGATATCCGCGCCTTCTTTTTCATCCAGGAGCGCATCCTGTATTGCCGCCCGGCGGTTGGCGGGGTCGGCTTGGTAGGTTTGTTTGTTGATTGGCGGGGCGTTCCCGGCTTGGCGGCTGCCTACGGCGTCGCGAAAGGGTCCATAAAAGGAGGAGGCAAATTTGGCGGAGTAGGCAAGAATGCCGGTTTTCGTATGACCGGCGGCGTCCAAAGCCTGCCGGATGGCCGCGACCCGACCATCCATCATGTCCGAGGGGGCCACCATATCCACCCCCGCTTCGGCGTGGAGGACCGCCATTTTGCTGAGCACTTCTACGGTCCGATCGTTCTCCACATCGGTGTTGTCGGCATTGAGCAACCCGTCGTGGCCGTGTGTGGTGTAGGGGTCGAGGGCGATATCGGTGAATACCGCCATCGTCGGAAAAGTTTTTTTGATCGCCCGGATGGTCCGCAGCACCAAAGTCTCCGGGTTGAGTGCTTCCTTTCCCAGCGGGTCTTTTCTTTCTGCGGGGAGGCAGGGAAATAAGGCGATTCCGGGGATTCCCAGTTGTTGTAGTTCTTTGATTTCTTCGAGAAGGTTGGGCAAGGAGAATCGGGACACTCCGGGTAGGGACGGAACCGGTTGGGGAGGCCCTTCGCCTTCAAAAACAAAAAGCGGGGCGATCAAATCCGCTGGAGTAACCTGGCCCTCGCGAGCCAAATTTCTGACTGAGGGGGAATACCGCAATCTGCGTGAGCGGTGCCGGAGGTTTTCCATCATGAGACCAGAAAAAGACACTTTAGCCAAGGTCGACAAGATTAAACGAAGAACCGGGGCTATTTCCCAAAATGGGTTTTGAGGCGTAAATACATAAAAAGGTTGAATCCTGTTAGAAATTTGATTGTATAAAGTCATGGTCGTTTACCCGACAATCATTCAGAAAGCCGAATGTCTGCCCCAAAAGGCAGGCCTATCGGGGGAATTTTCACTAGCATGCCTTTCCCTTGCGTGATTCAGGTAAACTTCACCATTAATTCTCGTATGTCTGGAAAGTCCTTACTATCAGGGGTTTCCATGTCGCAAGTTCGCTCTATTCATCTGAATGCCTCCTCCTAGAAATAATAAACGTTATAATCGCGGAAACTCTGTTGCCGCAAAATATCCAAAAAATGAACGCATTCGAGCCCGCGAGGTTCGGGTCGTCGGTCCCAGTGGTCAGCAATACGGGGTCAAAAAGACCGAAGAAGCGGTCAAATTGGCTAAAGACGCTGGTTTTGACCTGGTGTTAGTGGCGCAGAAAGCCAATCCTCCGGTCGCCCGAATCCTTGATTTTGGAAAGTTCCTTTACGAGCAGAGTAAAAAGCAAAAGGACAACAAGACGACTTCCAGCAAAATCAAGGAGGTCAAGTTCCGTTTGCGGATTGAGCAACACGACTATGATACCAAGCTCCGCCATGCCGAGGAGTTTCTCGGAAAGGGAAACAAAGTCAAAATGACCCTAACCATGCGCGGTCGGGAGATGCAGCATAAGGATATCGGCTTTGAAACGATGAACCGGGCGATCAATGATATGCAGCATATCGCCTCTGCCGACAGTGACCCCAGGATTGCGGGCAATCGTATCAGCGCAATGCTTTCACCTTTACCGGTTAACAAGCGCAAATTCAAATTCACCACTCCGCCGGAGGAAACCGACGAAGAGGACGTAGAGGACGAGAACCTGGTGGAAGAGGAAGAGAAGTAAGAGGCAACTCTGACCGAGGCAGGGGTCAAGGCTCCTTCTGCAACATGGTAAGCAACTCCCGCAAATCGGTCAGTCCCTCGGTATTTTGAAACTGGGTACAGTTATTTGCGAGAAGCAAGCTTTGCCACCCTGCCTTTTGAGCGGCATCGAAGTCATGCTTTCGGCTGTCACCGATGTGTAGAAATGTCTGAGGGGGCAGGGCAAAGCGTTCTTCGCAAGACCGGAAAGCTTCCTTGTCGGGTTTTTCGTAGCCGATTTCCGCTGATATAAAAAGGTCTCGGAAATACCTGTCCAAGCCTAGCCTCCGGAGCAATGGCCGAAGCCGCCCATCCCAATTCGAGAGTATGCCCAGAAGGTAACCCCGGTGTTGTAGCTCAGCCAAAACTTCATGGGTATTTTCGCGAATGCGCCAACGATGGGGAAGAGCAAAATTTTCCCACAGGTCGGCAAAGATTTCGTCATTTAATTCGGGGCCTTGCAGGCTCTGTAAAGTGGCCTTGACGACCTTTCGCCACCATTCTTTCTCAAAGGCATGGCTGATCTCTTTTTTGGGCTTAACAATAGCTTCCCGCCAATGGTGGACGAAAGTCTGATCCAGTTCCCGGGGGTTGAGTTGACAGCCATAATTGGCTAGGATTTCCGCGTAAATCGTCCCCACATCCGGATGGGGGAATAGTAGGGTGCCACCTGCGTCGAAGGTAATGGCCTGAACTTGGGGCGCTCGGATCATTGTAGAATGAAATCCGAAATGCTTGAAATGACAACCTTTGGGAGGAGGAAACTGGTCGTCTTCAGAGGCCTCCTTTTTCGAGACTTTTCTTCAGATATTCGACGTTATTGCGGGTTGATTCGTCCTGTTCCATGTAATTTTGAATGGTTTTGAAGGCATGCAGAACGGTGCCATGATCGCGCCCGCCAAAGGCCTCTCCAATTTCTGCGAGGGATTGATTGGTCAAGATTCGGCTCAGGTACATGGCGATTTGTCGAGGGAAAGCGATGCTACTGGGGCGCCGGCGGCTCACCATATCGGAAACCCGAAGTTTGTAGAAATCGACGACTTTCTTCTGGATCATTTCGATGGTTACCTGGCGCTGGGCTTCCTCTTGGAGAAGATCCTGAAGAAGTTTTTCGACGGAGGTAATATCGAGGCTTCCACCGATCAAATTGTGGTAGCTGCTGAGTTTCAGGAGGGCTCCTTCCAAGCGGCGGATATTTTGCGAAATACGTTTAGCGATGAATTCGGCGACATCCTCGGGAAGGTTAAGTCGTTGGGCCTGGGCTTTGGTTTTCAGGATGGCCAGGCGGGTTTCGTAGTCAGGTGTTTGAATATCGGCCACCAAACCCCATTGAAAACGGGAGATGAGTCGATTTTCCAATTTAGCGATTTCATTAGCGGGGCGGTCGCTTGAGAGGAAGATCTGTTTTCCGGATTCGAAAAGATCGTTGAAAGTGTGGAAAAATTCCTCCTGGCAGCGTTCTTTTCCGCTGAGGAAGTGGATATCGTCGATGAGCAGGATATCGGCTTCCCGGTATTGTCGGCGGAAGCGGCTCAGGGTGTTTTGTTGAATCGCCATAATGAACTCATTGGTAAACTTTTCCGACGAGACATAGGCGATTTTCGCATTCGGGCGGTTTTGCAACATTTGGTGCCCCACCGCATGCATCAAGTGGGTTTTTCCCATGCCGTTCCCGCCATAGAGAAAAAGCGGATTGTAGGCTTTACCCGGAGCTTGGGCGACGGCAAGGCTGGCGGCGTGGGCCAATTGATTCCCGGAGCCAATGACAAAGCTATCAAAGGTGTTACGCGGGTTCAGAAAGGTGGAGTTGCGGTTTTTTTCAGCAGAAAAAGGACTCCTTTGGGTGGTGCGAGATAGGTTCTCTCCACGGTCGGTCGGGGTTGGGGTCGTTACGTTTTGTTCCTGGGTAAGCCGATTGCCACGCTCTTTTTTTTCCTCTTGGACGGTAAAGGAGATGGTCAAGCCGTTTTCGGTTCGGGTATGAATTTTTTCCTTCAGGACGTCGAGGTAATTGTCTTTGATCCAAATACTGGCAAAGTCGTTGGGGGCTCCCAGAACAATTTCTTCTTCGGAGAGAGAGATACAGTTCAGGGGTTCAAACCACATCTGAAAAACATCGGCGGGAAAGTAGGCCGCGAGGTCTTTTTTGACGGTGTCCCAGAGATCAAGAGTGTTGGTAAGAGTCGACATGAACAGATTTGTAGAGTGTTTTATTCACAAGGAGTAAAGGCGAAAAGGGCAAATGGGGAAAGAATCAACGACGTTAGGCAAAAACTAGCGTAAATTTTCCTTACAAAGTGAAATCAAAGGATGAGTATTCTGAATCAAAATACGCAAAGTGTTCATAAAGTGGTACATATGAGTATTTGATTTAGGCGCTCAAGCATTTGGGATGATTATTTGGAAAGGTTTCGAGAAAGCAGAAGGTTCTATTTCCCGGCACGACTTATAGAGAATCGGTTTCCGTGTGACCTTTCAAGGGCAACTTCTCCACAAGTTATTCACAGGGGCTCCTAAATAAAAATTTACGGAGAGAAGAGGTTCAATACTCCTTCTCCATTGGCAACTTAGGGAATTGGGTTTTTCCTAAGTTTTAAATTCCGGGAAATTCGAAAATGAAATTTTTTTCTGGCACGAATATTGCCCTTTAGGAATGACTAGGATTCACCGTTTAATTTTGGACCAAATTATGGGTTTAGGTCCTCGAATATATAGGTGACATATCCCCAGCCAAAGGCTGGGATCCTGCGGAATATGCCCTCGTCAAGCCCTCGGCCTTCGATCTTTTCTTCCGTTTGAATTACCAAATTCTCCCGAATTGCGGGGGCTCCGTTCCCGCCGGCCAAAGTGATTCCCGCGATTCCATGGTCATCAAGATGGTTGTCCCAATCCCATAATCCCCCCAAGGGGGTTGGGTTTTCAAAGACCATAGGTTGAATAATCCCTGTCATTTCCGGTGGAAAGACTCCAGGATCGGTGTCCTCAGGCCAGGCACCAGCTTCGAGGGAATAGGTCTGAAATCCGTATTCGATGATGCGGATATCATTCAGTGTTTTATTGACCCTGCTGCTGTCGCGGATACGGCTAAAAGCCGGGATGGCAATAGCTGCCAACATTCCGATAATGACCACTACAATCATAATCTCGACCAGTGTAAATCCGTTTGTTTGACGGTTTTTTGGTGAAGGGGAGAAGGTCATTAAGAAATGGAATGAGGTGAAAAACGAAGAGGGTAAAGCGAATCTTTTGTAAAGAATAAGAGTGTATTATCACCCTTGTCAAATGATTTCACAGCTTATATGATTTCACAGCTTATTCATTTCCGGTGAATCCCTCAATACCATTGAGACCAAATTGAATGGCCACACAGACAAAGAGCAAGCCCATGATCCGGCGGAGCACCCGTAGAACGATGGGGTTGAGGCGGGTCGACCCCTTGGCGGCGGAAAAAAGAATGCCAAAGCAAGCGGCATAGACCAGCGGAACGGATACAAGTAAGGCTCCAAGGTGGGCCAAGGTTTCACTTTGGGTCTGTAAAATCACCACGGTTGAAATCGCGCCAGGTCCACAAAGAAGGGGGATGGCCAGTGGAGTAACGGCAACATCCTCCATTTTTCGGGCGAGTTTTTGCTCGGTATCGGAAAGCCTGGTCTCAATGGTCGGAGCCCGTAGCATATCCAAGCCGATCATCACCAGAACCAGTCCGCCGGCAATTTGCAGGGCGGGGATACTGATGCCCATAAATCCGAGGATAAAGGATCCAGTCAGGGCAAAGAGAATGAGAATCCCGGCAGCTAAAAAACAGGCAAAACGGGCCATACGGATTTTTTCCGAGGTATCGTCATCGCTGGTCATGGAAAGAAATGCCGGCACCGTGGAGAGGGGGTTGATAACCACAAAGAGGGAAACCGGAGCGAGGAGGGCAAATTCCAATAGGGTCATTTTGAGAACAGGTTGATTGTGGCAAAGCCCATGCAGGCTTCTTGATTTGAAAATAACTAGGATTTGGTGGTTTCCATGCGGGTAAAGGCGCCGCAGGGCAATTTGCGTCCTCCTTCGGTAACCGGAAGACCAATTTCACCGCTGCTGATCCGCACATCCAGTCCTTTGGTGGCGTCTTCCAGAAGATTTTGCATCACTCCCGGAGAGAGGTGCGCGGTATAAGTGTTCAGGAGCACGAACAGGGGGTCGTCGGAAAGCAATTTGCGGATTTCCTGAAGGAAGCCCCAAAGTTGATCTTCGAGTTTCCACATTTCGCCCTTTTTCCCCCGGCCATAGGAGGGGGGGTCGAGAATAATACCGTCGTAGCGGCGTCCCCGGCGGATTTCTCTTTGGACAAAGCGGAAGCAATCCTCCACCAGATAGCGGGTGGGGTGGTCTTGGAATCCGTTGAGAGCCATATTTTCGCGGCACCAGTGGACCATTCCCTTGGCCGCGTCGACATGGCAAACCTCTGCGCCGGCAGCGGTTGCGGCCACGGTTGCCGCGCCAGTGTAGCCAAAGAGGTTGATCATGGCGGGGGCTTTTTCAGTGGCGGCTTTTCTCATTTGAATCAGCTTCCCGGTCCAAGCCCAATTCGCCGCTTGTTCGGGAAACAGGCCGGTGTGCTTGAAATTGGTTGGGCGTACTTTGAAGCGGAGATTTTGGTAGTTGAGGGTCCATTCCTCCGGGAGGGATTTATGGAATTCCCAACGGCCTCCGCCTTTGGCGCTGCGATGGTAACGGCCATCCCACTGGGACCAGAGCGAGGGGTTCGCCGGAGGCCAAATAACCATCGGGTCGGGGCGTATCAGGGTATAGGGTCCCCATTGTTCCAGTCTTTCGCCGTTGCCGGTATCCAGCAAGCGGTAGTCCTGCCAATTGGCGGCCAACTCAATCATCTTTGGGTGAGGGTTTGGTCCGGTTACCCAAAGCAACGAGGAGGGAAAGACCGCCCAGGAAGAACACCAATACGAAGATGAAAAGATTCATCGGCAAGCGCCCGCCAAGAGCAATCATCAAAATAGCGATCAGTAAATACCCGACCAAAAACAAGCCTCCCCCTTGTATAAAAAGCCAGGGCCAGGGAGTCGGGGAACTTTCCGGTGCGGGCTCGTCAGTGTCCTCCGGAGTCGTCGACGGTTGCAAACTTTGCAGAAGTTCCCGTTTTTCCGCTAAGAGGTGGCGGGCCTGTGTTTCTTCCTCGTCCAGGACTTGCAGAACGATCTCGCCACGATCGGGAAAGCGGGAGTCATCCAGAAAAACCTCGATGTTGGCAGCCTCCAAAAGGCCTTTGGCCACGTAGGCTGGTTCTGGTTTGGCAAAGCGGGCGATGGTTTTCATCATTTTTTTCCGATAATAAGGTTAGGTACCGGCGGTGAATTTATCCTGTCCCGACTGCGGAAAGAACGATTCTACGGCGATGGGAAGAGCGGCGGTGTTCCCATAGGAAAATTCCCTGCCAGGTGCCTAATACCGCTTGACCGCCAGTCACCGGAACACATTCCGCGGAGCGGGTAAGAGCCATTTTAATGTGACTGGGCATATCGTCGGGCCCTTCCATGGTATGGGTGAATTCCTTTTGGTTTTCCGGCACCAGGCGATTCAGGAAAGCTTCGAGGTCCACTCGGGCGGAGGGATCGGCGTTTTCCATAATGACCAAGCTGCAGCTGGTGTGCTGACAAAAGACCGTAAGCTGCCCCTCCTGTAAGCCGCTGTTTTGCAAAAATGATTCCACCTCAGGGGTAATTTCGTACGTTCCCTGGCCTTTGGTGGAAACGGTGATCGTGGTGTTCTGACAAATCATTGTTTTCATTTTCGGCAAAAATCAGTTCATGGCAATGGTTTCCGGTCAATCGGGGAGGCTTTTGGGAGCTTTCTGATGTTGCGGTCCGGCTGGAGGTTTTGGTGAGGTTTGCTTTACTTCGCCGCGGCCCTGACCAAGCGATCGTTCAGGGCTTTGCTGAGGGGGCCGGGGGGGATTGTCTCGACCCAGATTTCCTCGCCGGGAGAAGCATCCAGGGTACGCAAACAGGCGTAGAGGTTACGGCCCATTTCTTCCTGGTCTCCGTTTTCGGAGAGCCAGTAACAAGTGACTTGGGCATTTGCCTCTGCGGACAAAAAGTCCCCGGAGGGGCGGGTATGAAAAAGTAAGGAGTATTTTTTTGAATTGGGCAGGATTTCCTTAAGTTGTTTTCGGGTGGTAAACAAATGCAGGGGTTTGCTTGGGCTGTAGTGCCGCCATAAGGTGCCGGGGGCTTCGCGGGGGGAGTGGTCTGCGGGGTCTTGGTGCGCCCGTTCCGGGGGGAGTTCAACGGAGACGTCTCCCGCTGCTTCTTGCAAGGTGGTCAAATCGAGGGAGCCGTAACGCAGGATGCGGATTTTGTGAGGGTCACGAACATCGAGAATGGTTGATTCGAGCCCGACTTCCGCCGAGCCACCGTCGAGAACGTAGGGAATCTTGCCGCCTAAACTGGCTTCCACATGTTGGGCGGTGGTGGGGCTGATATAGCCGAAGGGGTTGGCGCTGGGGGCCGCTACGGGGAAAGAACAGCGGCGAAGAAGATCTTTGGCCACCGGATGCGCCGGGCAACGAATCGCGACGCTGGAGAGTCCAGCGGTCAGAAGCGCGGCAATACGTGGGGTTTTTTCCAGAACAAAGGTGACGGGCCCGGGCCAAAAGACTTTGCGCAGACGAGTGAACAGATCGGTTTCCCGGGCGATTTCGGCTACGGGGTAATCTTTTGCCAAGTGGAGGATCAGCGGGTCGCCCAGAGGACGACCTTTGACGGCGAAAATGTCCCGGCAAGCCTCCTCGTTGAAAGC
This sequence comes from Opitutales bacterium, assembly GCA_022565335.1. Taxonomy (GTDB): domain Bacteria; phylum Verrucomicrobiota; class Verrucomicrobiia; order Opitutales; family T3Sed10-336; genus JAIUMY01. The sequence goes on along the minus strand of JAIUMY010000009.1, from coordinate 13,026 downwards.
GTTGGCGGCCAATCCGTAAACCGTCTCCGTCGGGATGGCCACCAACTCGCCGCGCTGCAAAGCCTCGGCGCACAGGTCCAGGTGGTCATTGGTCGGGGAGAGGAGACGGGTTTTCATCATAAAAAAGGCGGGTTCAAAAAACCCGCCTTGGTAAAAAGATGTTTCTCGCCGGAGCTTATTGCATGATCAGCATATTCCGGGAACGTTTGATGGCACGGGTGATCGCCCGCTGTTCCTTGGCGGAAAGCCGGGTGATCCGGCGGGGAAGCATTTTCCCGGTGTCGGTTACAAAGCGTTTGAGGATTTCCGGTTGGTTAAACTCAAATTCGGTAGCCATAAGACTACGTTTGGCTTTAGGTTTGGTTTCTTCTGCGCTCATAATGAATTGAAAAAAGGGAGATAATGCGGCCTTGGGGGCACCGGCGCAAGAAGAAAATTGCCTCTTTTGGCAAAAGGCTGTTTTCTTTGCCCATGGTGACCCACCAAAACCTTGCCGAATGGTATTTGGCCTTAGAGCGCTATTTGTCTGCGGGTGTTGCTTTACCCAAGGCTTTGCGCGATTCGGGCGGGGTGCCGACGGCGTGGCGTGAAGAGTCGGCGGCGCGCTTGGAGGCCGGAACCCCTTTTGACGAAATACTCAAATCGGCTCCGAAATGGTTGCCGCGAACGGATCGTTTTGTTCTCTCTGCGGCGGCTTCCTCCGGTCGCCTGGTCGAGATGCTTCCGCTTTTGCGGGAGATGCATGATAATGCGGCCAAGCGTTCACGGGAGGTGATGGGAGCTTGTTTGTACCCTCTCTTCATTCTGCATTTTGCGGTGCTTGTTTTGCCTTTGCCTTCGGTGGTGGCCGGGGAGGGGCCGGGGTATTGGGGGCAGGTTTTGCCAGCGCTCGGAATGATGTGGGGAGTGATCGGGGTGATTTGGTGGGGATGGCAAAAGCGTTCGGCTTTTTTGCGGTGGATGGCGGGCAAATTGCCCGGCGTAGCGGGCGCTTTGTCCTACCAGGCTTGGGCCCGTTTTAGCGGAGTCATGCGAGGTCTTTATCTAGCCGGAGCCCCCATGGAGGAGGTTTGGTTCGGGGCGGGAGAGTCATCCGGAGACCGCGCTTTGGCGGCTTTGGCGTTGCGGATGGTAGAGCGGATTCAGAAAGGGGAGCGACCAGGGGATTCGCTGGCTGGGGAGAAAGCTTTGCCGCCGAATTTTGTGAGCTTTTATCGAAATGGCGAGGAGACCGGGCAGTTGGACCAAACGCTGGCCAGGTTGGAAGCCGAATTCCGCGAAGAGGCGACCCGTCGCCTGTTTCAGGTCAGCTTCTGGTATCCGAAACTGATTTACCTGCTGGTAGCGGTGTATATTGGCTGGCAAATCATTCAGTTTTTTCAGGGGTATATCGAGATATTTGACGATATTCTCGGCCCCTGAGCCTCCGGGTGCTGGTTTCGGTGCCTCTTAAGATACGAGATCAGCCGAGTTGGAAGCAAAGGCGGGAATGGCTGATGGCCTCCTCCTGGAGGGCGGCGGCATCGGAGTCCGGGGCCAATTGGCTGCGGTCTATGCCGGGAAAGGCGAAACGGAAAAAGCCGGGACGATGTTCTTCAAACAGCCCTCCCAATTGAAGTTTGGCAGGCCGGGTGGTGCGAATCGGCGTACTGGCATGGGTTGGCGTCGGGAAATTGAAGTTGTGGACGGTTAAGCCGGAGGTTTTTTCCTGCACTACAGACTGCACCAACTCGGGAATGCGGGCGGACACCCGGTATAAATTCTCCTTCACCTCCGTAGGCAATCGGGGAGGCTTTTCCTGCAAGGCCAGAAAGGCTTCCGGAGGCAAGGCGAGGGAGAGGGCAAGGGCTGGCAGCTTCTGCAAACTGCCTTCCAGCGCCCCGGCTACGGTGCCGCTACTGAAAATGAAAGGCAAACCGGCATTAAATCCGATATTGATTCCCGAAAGAACGGCTTGCGGACGCTCTTCACAAAAATGGAAAAGGCCCAAATTGACACAATCGGCGGGAGTTCCGCTCACGGTGAAAGCCCGTAGGTTCTCCCGGGGGCCTTGGTGCCAGCTGGGGTCCGGCAGCGGACTGCCCTCCAATTCGCGGAAGCGGGTTATCGCTTTGCTGATCCAGCTTTGTTCCCGGGTCGGGGCCACGAGGGTAACCTTGGCAAAGGGGGTCAGGGCGTTGACCAGAGCGTGTAAAAAAGGGGAGTCGATCCCGTCATCGTTGGTGAGCAGGTAATGAGGTTCAGCGGACATGGTCGAAAGGTTCTCCCTTTCGGTGGACAAAGGCAACCATCAGCGGGAAAATTTGCGAATAAAAGGTACCAAGCTGAAGATGGAAATGCTGATAAAAAAGGCGGCCACTAAAGAAACCGTTTGTGGTGAAAGAAAGGTGAGCAGGTAAAAGCCGAGGAATGGAGCCAACACCCCCCGAATACCGGTAAAAAAGACATGGATGCTCATGTAGGCGCTGGTTTTTTCCTCAGGAGCGATTTTGGTGACCCACAGGTTCCAGGCGATCCCCCCGCCACCCATGGCAATGCCGAAAAGTCCCGAGGCAAGACCCATAACCCAAAGGTCGTCGGTGAAAAAGAAAAGGAGAATACTGACCAGGAAAAAAGAATTCAAAATCGTCCGCACTTTGGCAAAATTCAGACGGTCAAAAATGTAACCCCATAGATGGGTTGTCAGAAGTCTGCCAGCGGCGGGCAGAATGACCGTCATCAGCGCAATCTGGGTATTGGAGGCATTGATTCCGTAAAGAGGATTGGCCATGTATTCGACTCGTAGCGGCAGAACCATCAAATTCCCGATGCCCATAAACATCCATATCAGGAGCATTCCCCCGAAGGTGCGGTCCGACCAGACCAGCGAGAGATTGTTCAGCGGGTTGCGCCGACGGGGCGGTAACAGGCCGGGCGTGGAGGGAATGCGGCGAAGGGCAAAGTAGGTCGCTACACAGGCCGCGACCATCACCATCAAGGGAAGACGATAGAGGGCGAGGTCGAAATCCAGAATCCGTCCCGCCGCGGCGGAGTAGATCATGGCGACGATGACCGAGAGGAAAATACTGTTGGAAAGCATCGAACCCCGTCGCCGACGGTCGTAGTTCTCCGCGTAAATTTGTACCATCTGCGGTTGGTTTTGGTTTAATAAAACCGCGGCCAGGATTATCGACAGCAAAAACAACAGAGAATTGGTGGTGACCAGGGTGAGTAGCAAAACCGCTCCGGTGGAAAGAAAAAACCAACTGGCCAGGCGCGATGGGGCCCAGCCCAGACGGCTGATGTAGTGCAGCACGAAAGGACTCAGCAACATGCCGTAGGCGTTGGCTCCGGCCAGGATGCTTTTCTCGGTGGCGCTGGCTTCGAAGTAGCGCACCAGAATAATCAGGGCAATGGTTTGAAAGCCCGTTTCCAGAATCCCCTGGCTGGCGCCGCGAAATAAATCACAGCGAAAGGTCAGTCTGGCTTTGGGCGATAGTTCCATGAATAAGTAAAAGTAAACAGGTGAGGACGCGGTCTGGAGGAAATGGTTCCTGTCCGGGTTGGCTCAGAAGGTTCCCAGACGGTGGTTGGATCTGGGGAGAAGTCAGGGAAAAGGCTTGCCGTGAGGGAAAGCTTCGCTGAAATTTCCGACATGTCAGAAACGAAAGCCAAGCCTGTTATCTTAACTGGAGCCAAGCCGTCCGGCGAGCTTACATTGGGAAATTATCTCGGAGCGATCCGGAACTGGGCCACCATGATGGATGATTTCGAGTGTTTTTTCCCGATCGTCGATTTGCATGCCATCACTGTCCCCTACAAGCCGGCGGATCTGCGCCAACGGACCTACCAATGCTTGGCGCAATACTTGGCCTGTGGACTGGATCCCGCCCGGTCCCATATTTTCCTGCAATCACAGATTACCGGTCACACCGAATTGAATTGGCTGCTCGCGTGTCTGACTCCGGTGGGCGATTTACATCGCATGACGCAGTTCAAGGAAAAGTCCGCCAAGCCCGGAGCCAGCGTGAATTCGGGGCTACTTTTTTACCCCGTTCTCATGGCCGCCGATATTCTTCTTTATAATGCGGACCGGGTACCGGTCGGGGAAGACCAGAAACAACATCTGGAGATGGCGAGGAATTTAGCGCAGCGTTTTAATCACACCTACTCCGATACCTTTAAGGTTCCGGAACCTTTCATACCCAAAGCCGGAGCGCGGGTTATGTCTCTGCAAAACCCGACCCGCAAAATGTCCAAGTCGGATGACAACGAGAATGATTACCTGTTACTTCTCGATCCACCCAATCGTCTGCGCAAAAAGATCATGAGTGCGGTTACCGATTCCGGGAGTGAAGTGCGGGCAGATCCGGGGAAACCCGGCATCACCAACCTTTTGAACATTTTCAGTGCCGTTACCGACCGGTCGATTGCCGATCTGGAAAAAGAATTCGGAACCCAGGGTTACGGGACTTTCAAAAAAGCGGTGGCTGAGGCCGTGGTTGCGCGCCTGGAACCCATTCAGGAGAAGTACAACGATCTGATTGCCAACAAGGATTACCTGCACCAAGTCTTGCGGGAAGGGGGCGAGGTGGCTCAAAAAAGGGCCTATCGAATGTTGAGCAAGGTCTATCGCAAGGCGGGTTTCGTCGCCCGCACCTAAGGGGGTAACCCTAACCGGGCTCTTGGTCCAGGTGTTCGAGGAGGTAATTGAGGGCGGCCGAATAGCCGGCAAATCCGAGGCCGGAAATTACGCCCACGCAAGCGGGGGCGGTCAGTGAATGCTGCCGAATTTGTTCCCGCCGGTAAATATTGGAAATATGGACTTCCACGACCGGAAGGGATAGTCCGGCAATGGCATCGCGCAGGGCTAAACTAGTGTGGGTAAGGGCTCCGGGATTGATGATGATGCCGCTGCCGTTGTCATCCTCAAAGCCCGAAATAAAGTCAATCAGACTGCCTTCGTGGTTGGACTGAAAGAACTCCAGTTCAGCCTCTTCCGGGGTTACCATATTCAAAAGTTGGGTTTCCAGGTCGGCCAAACTTTTACTGCCGTAGATTTCCGGTTCGCGGACTCCCAGGCGGTTGAGGTTGGGACCGTTGACGATGGCGATTTTTTTCATGGTGAGGTTGGCTTAGAGGGGGCAGTCGGTGGAGATAAAGGCTCCGGGGAGATTGAATTTCCTGGAGAGTTCTTTTTGCAAAGCGGTAACGCCCAAGGTTTCGGTGGCGTAATGGCCACAGCAATACAGGTTTAAGCCGTGTTCCTGGGCAAAGGTGTAGACATTCTGTTTAAGTTCACCCGTAACCAAAGTATCAACGCCCTCCTCGGGCAAGTGGGGAACCACACTGGTCCCGCTGCCGGTAAGAATGGCGATGGAGGAAAGATTTTCGGGCCCCTTCTCAATGGCGGTCACCCCGCCGGGAAAAAGTTCTTTCAATTTGGCGAGTAAATCCCCTCGCTCGGTGATTCCCTTCCCGCGCCAGGCAATGTTTTCGCCCTCGTAAGGCAGGAAGGTGCCTTCTTTTTCGAGTTCCAGTAGTTTACCCAAAAGGGCATTGTTACCGATTTCGGGGTGGGCGTCCAAAGGCAAGTGTGCACTGTAAATGGCGCAACCGGATTCCACCAAAGCTTTGACTTTGCGATATGCCGGACCGGTCAGTGGGGCGAGCGGTTCCCAGAACAGCCCGTGGTGGACAATCAGGAAGTCGATCCCTTCGGCGATGGCCTTGGCGATCGGGTCTTCCCCGGCATCCACGGCGGCACCGATTTTGGTTACCGTGCCGGCATTCTCCACCTGCAAACCGTTTTCCGATCCGGGGAAATCCGGAAAGCCGGGCAGTCCCAAGCGCTCGTTACAATAGTGGACAATCTCTTTCAAAGCGACCATAGTCTTTGTATAGCGCGATCCAACCCGATCGCCAAGAGAAAATACGGTTGCGGTGTCCACTAATGTCTGGTATCTAACTTTTTAATGTCTTGCAACTTGCCCTCTTCTCCTTTCTTGGCGTCCTTGCCGGAAGATCTCCTCGAGTTTTTTATTCAAACATCGACTCGCCGAAAGGTTCCCGCTGGAGAGATTTTGTTTTTTGACGGAGATTCCTCGGAAACCGTTGTTTTAGTTGCCGAAGGGGAGGTTCACTTACAAAAACAGACCTCGGAAAAGGAGCGGCCTTTGGTTCTGTCGGTTCGCAAACAGGGAGACCTTTTCGGCGAACTGGGAGTTTTGGATGGGAAACCCCGCAGTGCCACGGCTTGTGCTCTGGAAGATGTGGAAATTTACGAACAGGCGGCCGACAAGTTCCTGGAAATGATGGAAAGAGCCCCCCTGCCGACCTGGCAATTTTTGTATCAGCAAGTTTCCCGGAATCTTCGTCAAACGAACGATTCCTTTCGCCGGACCGTGGTGCACCGGGAGAAAATGTCGATGGTCGGGGAAATGGCCGGAAGAATTATCCATGATTTCCGTAACCCTTTTACCCACATTCGTCTCATCGGTGAAATTCTCGGAGCCCAGCACTCTGATGAGACCACCCAACGGATGGTGAAAAATCTTGATCTGCAAATCGAGAAAATGGAGGGGATGGCCACTGAATTGCTGGAATTTTCCAAGGGTCAACCTACGCTTGAGCGTAAGCCGGTATCGGTCGCGGAAATTCTTTACCAACTCAATGAAGAAAATGAGTCCATTCTGGACCAGAAGAAGATCCGCTGGTCAGCCGAAGGGGACGATGGCGAGGTGTTTATTGATCGGATTAAAATAATCCGTTCCTTGCAAAATATCATCAATAATGCCGCGGATGTTTTGGAAGGCCGTCCTGATGCCGCTATTAAAATACGGCTGAAACAAGATCCCGAAGGGGCTGGATGGGTCTTCTCGGTGGAGGATAACGGCCCGGGAATCCCCCCGGAGCTGAAAGATAAACTTTTCGAACCTTTCGTGACACATGGAAAGAAAAACGGCACGGGGATCGGTTTGGCGATCGTGAAAAACCTTATTGAAGCCCACGGAGGCACCATCGAATGTCGTTCCAGTTCCGATGAAGGGACCGCATTCATTATCAATTTGCCGACCGAGTAAAATTCTTTTTCTATCCACAGGATAACTCGAATGCATTGAAATTATGGAAGTTGAACATTACCTAATCGAATGGGGCGCCCGCATAGGGGCTGCTTTAGTAGTTATGATTGTCGGGGTTTTTCTGGCCCGACTTTTAGGCCGGGCGGTGGATCGCGGGGTTTCGCGGTCGGAAAAGATCGACACCGGTTTGCGTTATCTATTGGTAAAGCTCACCCGTATCATGGTTCTGTTGCTGGCTGGTTATGCGGCGCTTGGTTATCTTGGGGTCAACCTGGCTCTCTTTCTTACCGCTGCCGGTGGGGCCGCTCTGGCGATTGGATTGGCTTTGCAAGGCACTCTGACCAATGTTGCCTCCGGGGTAATGATCATGATCTTTCGCCCTTTCAAGGTCGGCGAGGTTATCAATATTTCCGCAGGGGTTTTTATCATCGATGAAATTGGTCTCTTTATCACCGAAGCCCACAGCCCGGACGGGCCGATGGTTACGATCCCCAACAGTGCGCTATGGGGGCAATTGGTAACCAATTTTTCCCGTTGCTTTGAAGACCGCCGGCGGGTTAACGAAACCTTTGGCATTTCCTATGCCGACGATATGGAGCGGGCCAAGCAAATTATTCTCAAAATCATTGAAGGCGAGGAACGCTTTCTCAAGGATCCGGCGCCCATGGTTGCGGTCACCACGTTAAATGACAGTTCGGTCGATCTGATCGTCCACGCCTGGACCAAGCGGGCCGACTGGTGGGCCACGCGTCTATGGTTCATGCAAAAGGTCAAGGAAGAGTTTGATAGTCAGAATGTCACCATCCCTTTCCCGCAACGGGATGTCCATCTCTTTGAGGAAAAGTCCGCCGGATAAAGATTTCGCTCCAACCAGCAAAATCTCAGGACAGGGACCGGTTCGCCAGTCCCTGTTTTTTTGCGTTTCGCTTGTTCCCCCCGCGTTACTCCACCTTCGCCCTGGCTTCGGCGGATATTTCGGCGGGATTTGGCAAGCGCAGCTTTCCGCTTTTCCACCCGTAGCGTTACCAGCCCCAGGGCCCGGGGCCAGTTTTCAACTTCGGAGTCTGGTTTTCATTATCGGCCTTCGTTGCGCAGAGTAGGCAAAGGAGGTTTATTAATATCCTTGGTCCCCGCGAGGATCCCCGCCAGCAAGGTGAGTAGAAGAACGATACCAAAGGCTGCCAGTGGGAAAAAGGCGGAGGCCGTCCAGGGCATATCCAGAACCCAGCGGCCAATCGCGTAAGCGGCCCCGATCCCAATGCCCACTCCGGTGGCTCCGGACAAAGTGCCTAGGAGCACATATTCGCCCAGCAAAATTTTTCGGATGGTTCCGCGGGAGGCTCCCAGAACTCTTAGAAGATGGGTTTCCCGCATCCTTTGCTGCCGCTCCGTTCCGATAACCGAGAATAGCAAGACCAGGCCGGTGACTACCGTGAAGAAGGCCATAAATTGGATAACAAAGGTCACCCGGTTGACAATGTCCCGTATGGTGTCGAGAACCAGGCTTAAATCCAAAATCGAAATCGTCGGGAACTCCCGCGTTACCGCTCTTTGCAAACGCGCCGAATCCTCCGTCGTCTCAGCCCGGACGACGGTGAGATAAAAGCGGGGGGCCGCCTCCAGCACGCCGGCGGGAAAGATGAAAAAGAAATTGGGTCGCATCTCCCGCCAATCCACTTCACGCAAGCTCGTGATCTCTACCTCCAGGGGAACCCCCTGGACATCAAAGACCGCCCGGTCCCCAAGGCCTACTCCCCAGTCTTCCGCCAAGCCTTTTTCCAGGGAAACGGGAATTATGCCCTCGTCGGGGGAAACTCTCCCGACCCATTCTCCGGCGACGATCTCGTCTTTTTCGGTCAATTCTTCCCGAAAGGTCGACCGGAATTCCCGTTGCAGGCTCCAACGTGGCACATCATCGCGTTCCAACCATTCATTCACCGGGCGTCCGGCCAAGGAACGCATCCGCATGGTAACGATAGGTGCGGTTTCCAACAAGGCAAAGCCCTCCCGGTCAGCCAATTCACGAAGGGGCTCCAGTTGGTCGGGCTGGATGTCAAAAAAGGCCAGATTCGCCTGATCACCTCCGGTTTCCGCCTGGATTTGTCCAAGGGCATTTTCCCGTACCAGGAAAAGAAGGACCAGTAAGGCCGTGCCCAAGCCGATTGCCGTTACAACGAGGGTTGTTTGGTTGCGGGGACGGAAAAGACTTGCCGTGGCCTGACGCCAAACCCAGGGTGCCCGGGAGGGCACGGCCCGACGCAAGGCGAAAAGAAATATGCGGGCCACCAATGCGAGAAAGGCCACCGCAAAAAGAATCCCTCCCGTATAGAGCAAGGCCGGCAGGATCTCCTTTATCTGCCACCAGGCAAACCCCAAAACCAGTCCCACCGCGAGACCCAGCGGCCAACGGTGTCTCCAATCGCCCCGACTGTTTGACGAGAATCCACTCCGTAAAGTTTCCAGCGGGGAGACTTCCCGCAGCCCGAGCAAAGGGGGAAGGGCGAATAACAGGGTGAAGAGAAAACCGAAACCAATCCCCCCCGCCAAAGCCGCGGGGGCCAGGCTTACCTCAATGCGAACGGGGAGGAAATCTCCTAAAAGAAAAGGAAGAAGATATTGCAACCCCACGCCAATCGCCCCGCCCGTCAGCGCTCCGCCCAGGCCACTGGCAAGGATTTGCCAGAGAATGGTCCGGCGGGCATCGCTATAGCGCGTGCCGAGACATCGCAGGAGAGCCATTTGATCGCGCTTGGCTTCCGTTTGCACCCGTACCGCGCTGCCTACCCCGACCGCCCCCAGGAGTAAAGCCGCGAATCCCACCAGATGGAGAAAGCTGCCGAGTAAACCAAAAGTCTCTTCGAGGCCCTCCCTTCTTTCAGTCACCGTTTCGGTTTCCAACTGAAGCTGGTCAATCCGGCTTCGGTTGGCGGTCACCCATTCGTCCGGGTCAGGGTCTGCCGGAAAACGAAAACTCCAGCGATAGCGGGCCACGCTGCCAGTGGTCAACAAGCCTGAGGACTCGACCAACTCCATCGACAGATAAACCCTCGGGGCAATCATGCCCAGGGCCCCGGCCTCTCCGGGCGCGCGCCGTAATATTCCTGCGACCTGAAGTTCCTGGTCCCCGATCCGCAGGGCTTCGCCGGTTTCCAGACCGAACTGGAGAAGCAGACTTTCTTCCAAGAGGGCGCCTTGAGGGTTGTGGGGAAGCTCTTTGAAGGCGTTTTCGGGGATCGTTTCCATTTCCCCGTAAAAGGGGAATCCGCCTTCAATCGCCCGTACCTGGACCAGTCGGCTTTCCCCCGTGTCGGGGATGCTGAGCATCGAAGAGAACTGAACTTCACGGGCCCCTTCGCCGGGGATTTCTTCCAAAAACGCAGTTAACTCCGCATCGGGAACACGCCGGGCCGAAAGAACCAGATCGGCGCCCAGTAATTGTCGTGACTCCCGTTCCACCGCCTCTTCCAGATTATCGCGAAAGGATTCCACCGCCACCAGGGAGGCAATGCCCAGGACCACCGGCAAGCCGGCCACCAGAAAACGTAGGGGATGAGCACGGGTATCCCGCAGCGCCATACGCAAACTCCACCCAATCCGCTGCCCTAAGCTGGTGCGGTCCTTGTTCGTCGATGGAAAACTCATTTTTGGACCTCGCCGTTCCGCAGGTAAAGAACCCGGTCAGCCCGGGCCGCCAATTTTTCATCGTGGGTGATCAAAATTAAAGCCGTATCGGCAGAACTGTTCAGGGCAAAAAGTAAATCAGCGATAGTTTCCCCGGTCTTGGTATCCAGATTGCCGGTAGGCTCGTCCGCGAAAAGAACCGAAGGCTTGTTGACCAGCGCCCGGGCCACGGCGACCCGTTGTTGTTCTCCGCCGGAAAGTTGGGAAGGGTAGTGGTTCAGGCGATCTCCCAACCCCACTTCTTGCAAAAGTTTACCCGCCCGGTCCCGGGCGTCGGGCCATCCGAGTAGCTCACCCGGCACGGCGGCATTTTCCAGGGCGGTCAGGGTTGGCAGTAAATGAAAGCTCTGGAAAATAAAGCCTGCCTGTTCCCGGCGAATCGTCGCCCGCTCTTCCTCACTGCGGCCGGTCAAAACATTTCCTCCAAAGGAAATCTCGCCCTCATCGGGCAGGTCGAGGCCGGCGCAAAGTCCCAATAAAGTGGTCTTGCCGCTACCCGAGGGACCAACTACGGCCAGGCTTTCACCGGCGCGAAGGGACAGGGATACTTTGTTGAGGACGGTCAGACGGCGGCGGCCCTGTGGGTAATGGCGGGAAACCTCGCGGGCTTCGAGAATTGTGGGAGAGTTGGTTGTCATCGTTCTTTTGATAGGGTAAAGTAAGATCGTTTCTCCCAATGACAACCTTCCTTCGAATCTTCTTTTGTTTCACCTTGCTTGTTGGGGCGAATGCGGCCATCGCTTCGCCCGACCACCGCATTATTTTCTTTGGCGATAGCCTGACGGCGGGCTTCGGTTTGGATGAATCCCAAGCCTATCCAGCCCTTGTTGCCGAATCCCTGCGGGAGAAAGGCTGGACAGGGGAGGTGGTAAATGCCGGTCTCAGTGGCGAGGCAACGGGCGGAGGGCTGGCCCGGGTCGATTGGATCTTACGGGGCGAAGTCGATATCTTCGTCCTCGCTCTTGGGGCGAATGATGCCCTGCGGGGCCATCCGGTTGGCGGAACCAAGGAAAACCTCAAAGGAATTATTGAAAAAGTGAAAAAAGCCCGTCCGGAAGCAGAAGTCGTTTTGGTGGGCCTCAAAGCGCCGCCGAATTTGGGCCGGAATTTCCGCGAAGCCTTTGACCCGATCTTTCCGTCGGTCGCGGAGGAGATGGAAGTCACCTTTGTGCCATTCCTCTTGGAAGGGGTCGCCGGGGAAAGAGAATTGAATCTTCCCGACGGTATTCATCCAAATGCCGAGGGGCAAAAAATTCTGGCGGAGAATGTGTATCCGACAATCCATTGTTTGGTTTTTGGAGAGGAGTCTACCTCCCCGGAGGAAGGGGCGGTTAAATAACAGGAGGGTTTTATGGTAAAAGCGTGGAATGCAATTTTTCTTTTTTCAGCGGCGATTATTTTTATTGGGATCGCTTTTTGGACTGTGGGGGCTCCCGATATAGTCGCCAAACTTGAGGGTTCCCAAGCCCGTGACCCAGCGGCCCTTGCGGTTTCTCCGGACCGGGAAAACACCGCCACCTTTGGGACCGGATGCTTCTGGTGCACCGAAGCGATTCTGCAACGAATTGAGGGTGTTTCCGAAGTCACGCCCGGGTACATGGGAGGTTCCACCGCCGATGCCTTTTACCGGAGGGTGGTTGCGGGGCAGACCGATCACGCGGAGGTGGTGCAATTCACTTATGATCCTGAAGTGATTCGCTATGAGGAATTGTTGGATTTGTTTTGGCAGATGCACGACCCGACTCAGTTGAACCGTCAGGGCAATGATGTCGGACGGCATTATCGGTCGGTACTTTTTGTTCATTCGGACGAGCAAAAAGAAAAGGCTAAAGCGTCGTTGCAAGAAGCGGATGCCTCCGGCCGTCATGACCGGCCAATTGTCACCGCGATTGAGCCAGCTATGAATTTTTACCCTGCCGAGGAGGAGCATCTCAATTACTACAACCGGAATCCCGACGCCCGTTATTGCAGGTTCGTGATTGAGCCAAAGCTCCGTGAACTTGGGCTTCCCCTGCGGGAGCGTTAAAAAATCCCCAAAATCCGGACTTGTCATCCGGCAACTTTTTCGCTTTGCTATTTTTTCCGCACAACGCTCAGGTGGTGGAATTGGCAGACACGCATGCTTCAGGTGCATGTGCCGCAAGGTGTGGGGGTTCGAATCCCCCCCTGAGCACCACTTTCAAGTAAGAAGGAAAATTTAAGGAGTAAGAACAACTTCCGCAAAATGGTAGGCGGCAAATAAGGGTGTATGAGAACCCCCACGTGGGGTTTTGGCCGAGCGAAG